>SDZZ01000004.1 GCA_004173255.1 Chitinophagaceae bacterium
GTTAAGGACAAAAGACACCGGACGGACAGGGGTAACTGCAATCAAGCACTAAAACATCCAATAAAAAAAGGAGCCCATAAGGACTCCTTCAAAAATATTTCCAAAAACCTCAATGGCTTAATAGAAGGAATTCCTCGATGAGCTTTGCTCCCTTGGTTTGGCTTCATTTGCCTTGATAGAACGGCCTTCCATCATGGAACCATCCAGTTCCTTGATTGCTTTTTCAGCAGCTTCCTTATCGGGCATTTCTACAAATCCAAAACCACGGCTGCGGCCTGTGGCGCGATCCATAATAATGTTCGCAGAAGATACCGATCCGAAAGTGGAGAAAAGCTGTTTCAGGTCTTCGGACTGTACGCCGAATCCCAGGTTGGAGACATAAATATTCATACTCGATGAATTAAAGGTAAATAATGATCTGAGGACAAAAGCAGGAGGTAAAAGAAGACGATTCAGAGGCGAAATTCACTTACAAGATGCTGACAAACTCAAATAATAACCCCCGCAAGGTAGGCTTTAAAGCAGGCCCGGCCTAAAATTAAAAAAACGTGGCTGTGCAACGTTTTTTCATCACACGGGGTCAGGTTTTAAAAAAAGAGATATGATGCGATTTATGAAGGCCGGGTTGGTGATCGGCACAGTTGGTTTGTTCAGTTCATGTATGAAAAGCAGCGATGTACAGGATGCCCCGCCTCCGGAAACGAATGTTCCCACGGGAGCGCTGGCGCGTCTCGAGTGGGATAATGGCCTTACCGGCTACTTCGATTACAATACAGATAACAGTTTGAAGACGATCCAGTACAACCTCGGCGGTTCAACAGGTAAAACGATGTTTGAGTGGTCCGGATCACGAATGACCAGCATTTCTGATGACCGCTCATTGTATAAAAATGTGTATACCTATGGGCCCGATAATAAACTGGTAAAGGTCGAGAATGTTCAGAAATCCGGTGGTGCATCGGTGTTCCTGCTGGAATACACCTACAATGCGCAGGGACTGGTTGATTCCATGAAATACTTTGCCACCAACAACGGAACCAAAGTGCTCAAAACCCGGAGTGGTTACACCTATGGCGCCGGTTCCCGGCTTACCGAGGTGGTTACAGAATCCGGAAATAACCTCGTGAAATCGGTTGTGGATACCTGGTCGCCGGAACTGTCATTTATCCCGCAGATGTATGTCGATGTTACCCTGTCTGAAAACTATGATGTATACAACCTGCCGGTCCTGGAACAGCAGGACATGCTGCCGACAAAAATTACCCGCATGGTAAAAACAGGCAGTGGAAATTACACGACCGATAAGGTGCAGGAAATCCAGTTCACCCTGTCGGGGACAAGGGTGACCAACACGCGCACAACGGTTACCTTTCCGAATGTACCGGGATCCAGCAACGTACTTAACGCTGTTTACATCTACAAATAATTTAACCGGATTGGTTAAAGTCAGGACGGACGTGGCCGGCAGTTTTGCCGGCCTTTTTTTTTGGACAGGTAGGCTAACAACAAACCCGTCGAGGGTTCGCCCGGGCACTCGATAACAGGATCGCCGTTGCTTTTACCTGGCTTGTTAATATGATTGTCGTGAAATTGAAATGCAGTATTTTGGTACCTCAAACCAGGCATTATGAAAAACATATTAGTACTGCTCAGCGGCCTCCTGCTCATCTCGTGCAATAATGAGCCGAAGCAGCAGGCTGCAGCAACTATTGCAACCACAAAACCCGTTATTGAAAACAACGGTGTCCGTATCGTGTATAATGATTCCGGAAAAGGTGATACCGCTTTATTATTCCTGCATGGGTGGGGGATCAACCGGTCTTACTGGGACGAGCAGGTGCAGCACTTCAGTGACCGCTATCGCGTAGTGACGCTTGACCTCCCGGGGTTTGGCGAATCGGGAAAAAACAGGACCGACTGGTCAGTGGAGAATTATGGAAAAGATATTAACCTGGTGATTGATTCATTAAAGTTGAAAAACGTAATACTGATCGGGCATTCTATGAGTGGTGCACTGATTGTCGAAACGGCCAGGCAAAATCCTTCAGCTATTGCCGGCATCATTGGCATCGACAATTTTAAGAATTACGGGGGAAAAATGAGTGAGGCAGACCGCAAATCAATGGAGGATGCATACAAAGAACTCCGTGTAAACTTCAAGGGGGTGCTGGAGGTATTTGCGCAGCAATTATTTGCTGAGTCCACCCCAAAACAAGTGAAGGACCGCGTATTGCATGATGCCACTTCGGGCGACACGGTCATTGCGGTCAACATCATGGAGAAAAATGACGGGTACGCGCTGGACAGTAACCTGAAGGCCCTGCATAAAAAGCTGTACCTGGTAAACTCGGATTACAATAAAAATGATTCAGCCAGTTTTACCCGCAACAATATCCCTTACCGTTTGCTCACCATCCATGCGACCGGGCATTACCCAATGCTCGAAAAACCTGCGGAGTTTGATCAGTTACTCACCCAGGCCATTCATGAAATCTCAATGGATAAATAACTATTTATGTGGGTTGGGAGTGACGGCCAGGCGGATGGTGAAGTCGCCATTGGTAACTCCATCGGCCATATTATTTGGCGTGATAATGATCTGGTAAGTTCCTTCCTGGTTGATCTTATATTGAAGTTTCTGGCCGAAAGGTCCGTCTGTTTTTCCATCGGGCATAATGATCTGCGAAAAACGGATATTCATTTTTTTATCAGACGGCTCCAGTATGGCCGTCATGTCCACTTCGCGGTCGGCTGAAAGGTAACCGATGATGCGGTCTTTGGGCGAACGAAGGGTTCCCTTTGCGGTAAGGGTTGAGCTGTCGCGGTCAAATTTGAAACGGATCACCGAGTCAACCTGCGTGTTTACCGGGGTGCTTTCTGTGGTAATCACGGGTGTACCTGGAGCATCAATGGCGGATGTGTCGGGCACCGGATCTGTTTCACTTTCAGTACCTGCGTTATTGTTGCAGGCGACCAGGCCTGCTATCACCAAAATGAAAACAAACTTCATAAAGTGTTTAGGCACCTGCATGCAAATAACCTGCCGGGGTTATTGGGATTCGCCAGGCAGTACGCGTATTTCTGTCCGGTAGCCTTTCCGCAGAACCGTCAGGGTGACATATTCTCCGATCATTTCGGTACTGAGCAGGCTGTGCAGGTCATCCATGGCCGACACGGGAATTTCGTTGAATGCCACAATGATGTCACCCACTTCAATACTATCGTTAATGGCCGGTGCATCGCGCAGCACTTCGCTTACATATACCCCTGTTTTGTTGGTCAGCCGGTTGCTCGCCGACATCCGTCCAGTCAGCTGCACATTGTTTCCCGCAATACCGAGATAGGCCCTTCGCACCTTGCCCTCCATAATCAGTTTACCGGCTACCGATGCAGCCAGGTTACTGCTGACAGCAAAACAAAGACCCTGCCCACCATTGATGATAGCCGTGTTTACCCCGATGACCAATCCGGCGCTGTTGAGCAGCGGTCCGCCGCTGTTGCCGGGGTTCAATGCTGCATCGGTCTGGATTACATCATCGATCAGCCTGCCGTTCGATGCGCGCAGGCTGCGGCCCAGCGCGCTAACCACGCCGGCAGTGACAGTAAACTGCAGACCCATCGGATTACCGATTGCAATGGCAATCTGCCCCGGCACCAGCAATTTACTATCGGCAAACTGTAATGCGCGGAGACCATATTCATGGATTTTAAGCACTGCAATATCCGTACTTGGGTCGCGCCCGCGCAGGTCGGCACGCGTTTCCAGACCGTTGTTCATCATCACACGGATAGAAACAGCGTCCTCGATAACGTGGTTATTGGTTACGATATATCCGTCACTGCTGATGATGAAACCGGTGCCACTTCCCGGCACACGCTGTTTTTCCCTTGTGTTGCGATTAACCACTTCTTTTTCTACCAGGATATGTACAACGGAGGAAGCGGTGCGACCGGCTACTGAACTGACCGAGCGGCTATAGGAATCTGCCAGGGATGAATCATCGATTGGATTAAAGGCGATTGTCTGGATCATAATGATGCAGCACCGCAAATTACCGACCAGTGCCGGGGGTCTGACTTTCTGGCGGGAAAGCCAACCGATCCTTGCAGGCAATCGGCTAACGTACCGGCTACACGGATGTGATCACCATTACTTCAGGCACTGAAGGCAAGCTCTTTTAGCAAAAAAAACCATCTATTAAAGGGAAAAGTCGAACCCGATCGTCGCGATACATTCGATGAACGCGAACCCGTGGGTAACACGGTTACCCTTCATTGCTTCGGTATTGGCCAGCGCATTGATATAACGCACATAACCTGACTTGCCGGTTGTTTCAATAAAGAAATGCCGGAGGGCATAGAACCGTAGCCCGGCTTCCAGGCTCATGTTGTAACCGGCAACATGGAAGTCATTATTCAGCCGTTCACCCTTGTACCGGATATCCGACCGCGGTATGTTGATGCCCGCACCAGCTTTGTACACGTATTTTATAAGAGGCCTCGTACCCGAATGGGTCTTGAGCAGTGTACCGAGCCGTACATAATTTATGTGCAGCCAGTTTGCTCCATCGGAGTGTTCGAAGTGGAGGAAGGTCTGCGGGTTCAGGATGCTGTCGCCATCAACAGGTACCCCGTCAATGGTGCCGGTAATATGCACCTTCTGGAAATCCGACAGTATATACTTGGTGTGATCGAAGTTGATTTCAATAGCCCGTGTACGCTCCTTGTTCAGGTAAAATCCGATCCGGTAATTGTATTGCGGAATGGAGATCTCTACCGGTTTGTTGACGATGGCGTCGAAATCGCCCGAATCGTGTGCCCTTGCCCTGTGTAGTTTGAAATTGTCGCCATTGCTCATCCGGAAATGGATATTGCTGTGGCTATAAGCGTCGGCATTATAGCCCCATTGCAGGTACATCCCTTTGAACAGCCGCGTGTCCTTATGGACTACGGAGGCGGCAGGACTGATGTCCTGGCCAAAAATGAGCATATGTATAAACAGGCCGAAACCCGTGAAAAGCAGTCGGTTTCCCATCCGGTAAAAGTACTTCCTGATTTCGATGTAAACAAATCCTTTGGGGAAATTGGCAGTCACTCGGGAAAGTGACTTTCTGAAGGGATAGTAACTGCTCCAGGCCAAACACCCGGCGGGCGAATCTGTGCACCCATGGGTCATCTGGTTGTCAGGCACAAAAAAACCCCGCTGGTTGCGAGGTCATTTTTCTGTAGCCCGTACGAGATTCGAACTCGTATCACCACCGTGAAAGGGTGGTGTCCTAACCCTTAGACGAACGGGCCGTTTTAGGGAGTGCAAAGATAAGTTTGAGGTATTTTCCTTCCAAATGTTTTTTTTAGTTTTCAGGGTAAAATTTTAAGACCTCCCGGCTGGCAGGGTAGGACAGCTGCTCCGTTTTTGCCGGGTTTGATCCCTTCAGCCAACAACAGCCCGTATTTACCGGCGTTCCCGGTCTTTCCCCTGTACTATTTGCTTAATTGCTTTGGAAATAAGTAACTTCGGCCCTCATTAAAAAAAACTTAAACTATTTCTAAATGAGCACAGTTAAAGTAGCTATCAATGGTTTCGGACGAATCGGCCGCCTGGTCTATCGCCAGATATATAAGAAAGAAGGGATCGAAGTAGTGGCCATCAACGACCTGACAAGCCCTAAAGTATTGGCTCACCTCCTGAAATATGACACCGCTCAGGGACGTTTTGACGCGGATGTCCAGTCAACCGAAAATGCAATCACTGTTAATGGTGAAGAAGTAAAAATATACGCCCAGAAAGATCCTGCACAGATTCCATGGGGCGAACATGGTGTGGATGTGGTACTCGAGTGCACTGGTTTTTTCACCGATAAGGCAAAGGCAGAAGCCCACATCACCGCGGGTGCACGCAAAGTAGTTATTTCGGCGCCTGCAACCGGTGACCTGAAAACTATCGTGTTTAACGTGAACCACGATATCCTTGATGGTTCGGAAACCGTTATCAGCTGCGCTTCCTGTACTACCAACTGCCTGGCGCCGATGGCCCAGGTACTGGAAGAGAAGTTTGGTATTGTGAACGGACTGATGACTACCATCCATGCCTACACCAATGACCAGAACACCCAGGATGCACCGCATCCGAAAGGTGACCTGCGCCGTGCACGTGCAGCTGCGCAGAACATTGTTCCGAACAGCACCGGTGCTGCAAAAGCGATCGGCCTCGTTCTCCCAAGCCTGAAAGGTAAACTCGATGGAAGCGCGCAACGCGTACCAACCCTTACCGGTTCACTGACCGAAGTAACGGCAGTACTTGGTAAAAAGACCACCGTTGAAGAGCTCAATGCAGCCATGAAGGCAGCTTCAAACGAAAGCTTTGGTTATACCGAAGACGAAATCGTAAGCAGCGACATCATCGGAACTTCCTTTGGTTCCCTGTTCGACGCTACGCAGACAAGGGTACAAACCGTTGGCGACAGCCAGCTGGTGCGCACCGTTAGCTGGTACGATAACGAAATGAGCTACGTGAGCCAGCTGGTTCGCACTGTTCATTACTTCGCACAGAAGATCGGCAAATAAAAAATATAGTGAAAGGGAGTAGTTGATACTCCCTTTCCTGTTTTATAAAAGCGACCGGGATAATCATATCCCAGTGGAATTTGCAGACGGGCCGTTCAGGGCGATCATTGCGCGCTATAAACTTACGGACCGGCACAATTCCTGCCGTCTTTCCCGGTCAACTTTACACAACCTTTTAAAAGAACCAAATGTCAAGATTCGCAGATCATAATTTCAAAGACGAGAAAACCCTGATCAGGGTCGATTTCAATGTGCCACTCAACGATGCACTGGAAATTACCGATGATACCCGAATGAAAGCCGCCGTGCCTACTATCCGGAAAGTATTGAAGGATGGCGGCAGTGTTATCCTGATGTCCCACTTCGGCCGACCGAAAGATGGTCCGGCCGATAAATATTCCCTCAAACACCTGGTAGGCCGCCTGAAAAGCCTGCTGGATACTGATGTGATCTTTGCTTCGGACTGTATTGGCCAGGAAGCTGTCGATGCGGCAAAAGCCCTGCAACCCGGGCAGGTACTGCTTCTTGAAAACCTCCGGTTTTACAGGGAAGAAGAAAAAGGGGACGAAGGGTTTGCTGAAAAGTTGTCAAAACTCGGTGATGTATGGGTCAATGATGCATTCGGAACCGCGCACCGCGCACATGCTTCAACGGCAGTCATCGCGAAATTTTTTGAGCCATCGAAACGTTTCTTCGGACTGCTGATGGAAGCGGAAGTTTCCAGCGCCGAGAAAGTATTACATAAATCGGAAAAGCCGTTCGTTGCCATCATTGGTGGTGCCAAGGTTTCGGATAAGATCCTCATCATCGAAAACCTGCTGGAACGCGCTACCGATATTATCATCGGGGGCGGTATGGCCTTTACCTTTATCAAATCGCAGGGCGGTAAAATTGGAAATTCCCTATGCGAAGATGACCGTCTGGATACGGCAAAGGAACTGATGGAAAAGGCAGCTGCTAAGAATGTGTGTATCCATCTGCCATCGGATTCAATCATTGCAGACAAGTTTGCCGCCGATGCAAACGATTCGGCATCGCCCACCAATAACATCCCGGCCGGATGGATGGGACTTGATATTGGTCCCAAAGCGGTAGAGCAATTTACCAATGTGATCCACCAGTCAAAAACCATTCTCTGGAACGGTCCGATGGGGGTTTTTGAAATGGAGAAATTCCAGAATGGTACTAAGTGCATTGCAACTGCCATTGCTGAAGCCACCTCTAAAGGCGCTTATTCACTGGTAGGTGGTGGCGACTCGGTGGCTGCAGTCAACCAGTTTGGATTTAATGAGAAAGTGAGTTATGTGTCGACCGGTGGCGGAGCCATGCTCGAATATTTTGAAGGGAAAACACTGCCAGGTATTGCAGCAGTGTCTAATAAATAATACCACTGCGCAAAGTATACAGGATCCGGTCTAGAAAAAGACCGGATTTTTTTTGCATTCCAGCAGATGAAGCTGATCAGTTGATTCCGGTCATGAAGATTGCGATGAGGGGGCGTATAACAGGTTAATGCACGAACCATTTTTTCCGGGCGGACTGAATTCGTTAATTTTGGGCATGGCCTTGCAGATAGCGTCGCTGAATTCGGGGAGTAATGGAAATTGTTACTATGTCGGTAACGGGGAAGAAGCAATCCTGGTGGACACCGGTCTGTCGCTGAAGGAAACCGAGAAAAGAATGGCGCGCATCGGGCTTGACCTGGCCCGCGTAAAAGCGATATTTATTTCGCATGAACATTCCGACCATGTGACCGGGCTTCCCGGCTTGTCGAAAAAATACCAGCTGCCGGTTTATATCACCGAGCCTACGCTTCGCGGAAGCGGGCTGCCGGTCGAACAACACCTGGTCAACGCCTTTTCGAAAAATACGTCGGTCCGCATTGGCGGGCTTTCCGTCACCGCCTTTTCAAAAACCCATGACGCAGCAGATCCCCACAGTTTTATTATTTCGCAGGATGGGATAAATGTGGGTGTGCTCACGGATATTGGTCATTGCTGCGCGGAAGTGATCCGGTATTTTAACCTCTGCCACGCAGTGTTCCTAGAATCCAACTATTGCGAGCACATGCTGGAAAACGGCAGGTATCCCTTTTTCCTGAAAAACAGGATCAGGGGAGGGCAGGGGCACCTGTCCAACCGCGAGGCGCTTGATCTTTTCATCCGTCATCGCAATCCCTCACTGACCCACCTCATCCTGTCACACCTTTCCAGCAATAACAATCGGCGCGAACTGGTGGAACAACTGTTCACCGAACAGGCCGGATCCGTGAAAGTTATTGTTGCATCGAGGTTTAAGGAATCGGAAGTTTACCATGTTGAACTGGTTGCACCAGTTGCACGTGCTGCATCACTGATCACCGGCATCGTTGCCGGTAAGTCGTTCAATGTGCCGGAACCACCCATGCAGCTTTCATTGTTTTAATGGTTTTCTAATAGCTGTATGAACGAGAGATAATGATTTCTTCATAATATTGATTAATGTCAATGATCAATTTTATGCAAACGATAAAAAACCGGGTTTAAAGTTTGTCGTTCACGTATTTGTATATATATTCGGTGTCTCCAAACCTTTCTATTTAAATCTCGTCCCCGTTAAAACACGGACTAATTTTAAGAAGTACCCCGCCTCTGGACCTGTTGAATCGTGTGACCCATGTCATCGATCTTATATTCCCCGTTTTTATAAATCCACTGTCCAAAACGTCCTGATGGTATCAGACATCGTTGACCAGGATCACCTGTACTAAGGATACCACCCTGCTCAAGGTAGAAACATTCTCCGCTCAGATCGGTGGAATGACCCAGCCAGTCATCTGAAGAGAAACCAACTTTTTTCGCGCCCCTCTTACTGTGTATGAGGGGCGCGGTGTTTTATGGAATCGCTGTGATGGAGATTTAATGACGGTAGAAAATACTGACTGCCGTATAGGCCGCTGCAATTGCCAGTGCACCGGTGAGCAGGAGCTTCAATCCGTTGATCCAGCCGGAAGAGCCGGTCAGCCTGCCTTTCAGCACGCCAAGCACAAATAGCAGGGGTAGTGAAATTGCTATCGAAATATAAAATGAGCTGGAAGTATCGGGTTGAATAATAAACGGAAGCAGAGCGAGTGTACCAGCGAGTGCATAAGATAATCCAATGATGAATCCGGAGATACCCGGTGACTGGGTCGATGGATCCAGGTCATACCGTTCGATAAAATTTTTCCATTCCAGATCATCCTTCTTCATTTCACTCACTGCCTGTTCCTGCATCTCTTCACTCATGCCGAGGTTGGCAAAAAATGCGCGCGTCTTGTCCTGCTCCACCAGGTTCAATTCATCGCGCACAAAATTCTTTGGCTGCAGTTCCGCATTTTTCCGGGTCAAATATCCGCCGATGCCCATGATCAGCGCAGCAAGTGCAGTAACGATGGCCACCATACGCACGATCTGGTGTTGCGCGGAGCCTGCTGCAGTCATTGCAGCCATCAATGCAGATGGCACGATGAACCCGTCACTGGCACCAATCAGTAGATTGATCAGCATGTCCGGCCGCCTGGATCGTTGGTTCGTCACCATCTGTTAATCGAGGCATTTTAATGATCGTTCAATAATACCAATACAATCCCTGACCTGCGATTCATTGATCAGCAACGGTGGTGCAAAACGGATCTTGTCGCCGTGTGTGGGTTTTGCAAGCAAACCATTTTCCATCAGCTGCATGCAGAATTTCCACGAGGCTTCGGGATCTGCATGTGTTATCACGATGGCGTTCAGCAGTCCTTTACCACGCACCAGCCGTATATGTTTTGATTGCAACGCTTCAATACCCTTGCGCAGAAGCCCGCCCATTTTTTCCGCGTTGGCAATCATGCCTTCGTTCACCAGCACTTCCAGTGCAGCAATGGCCACCTTGCAGGCAAGCGGGTTGCCCCCGTAGGTAGAACCGTGTTCGCCCGGACGGATGGTCAGCATGATCTGATCATCGGCAAGCACGGCGCTCACCGGCAGTACACCACCACTTAGCGCCTTGCCCAGGATCAGCACGTCGGGCCGCACCTGTTCATGGTCACATGCCAGCATTTTACCGGTACGTCCGAGCCCGGTCTGTATTTCGTCGGCGATCATTAATACATTGTGCGCGGTACAGAGTTCCCGTACGCTGGTCAGGTAACCATCATCCGGTACTACCACCCCCGCTTCCCCCTGGATCGGTTCCACCAGGAAAGCGGCCACGTTGGGATTGGACAGGATGGCTTCAAGGGCGTTTGCGTTGTTGAAAGGAATGCTTATAAAACCAGGCAGGTAGGGTCCGAAATGATGCCTTGCCGATTCATCGTTGCTGAAGGAGATCACCCCCGTGGTGCGGCCATGGAAGTTGCCGTCGCAAACCACAATCAGCGCGTCACCTTCATGCAGGCCCTTGACCTCATATGCCCATTTGCGCGCCAGTTTGATGGCGGTTTCTACGGCCTCAACGCCCGTGTTCATGGGCAACACCTTATGATAACCGAAAAGGGTAGTGATGTACCGGGCGTATTCACCCAGCAGGTCATTATGGAACGCGCGGCTGGTAAGGGTAAGTTTGCCCGACTGGCGGATGAGTGCATCAATAATAACCGGGTGGCAGTGCCCCTGGTTGACGGCCGAATAGCCACTCAGGAAATCGTAATACTGTTTGCCTTCCACGTCCCACAGGTGTACCCCCTGGCCGCGTTCAAGGACAACCGGTAGCGGATGGTAGTTATGGGCGCCGTAGCGCGATTCCTGCTCCAGGAACTGGCCGGTTTTGGATAAATCGGAAATAGAACTATGCATAATAAAAGCTTGGAAATGAACAAAAGGATCGGGAAACTGTATCTAATGGATGGGCGTATTTGCCCGGGGACAATGTCCCGGCCGTCAATGGTTCAGCAGGTCAAGATTTGCGCTGAGAAAACCGGATATGATTGTAGACGGAGTAATAATCGGAGATTTGCGGAAAGGTAAAACATTTAAGCCACTTAATAAAGGGATATGAGTTATGTAACACCGGCGGGCACACGCATTGGCCACGTACACCTGAAAGTGGCTGACCTGGAACGGTCACTGAAGTTTTACCGCGACCTGCTTGGTTTCGAATTACAACAGTATTATGGCGATAGCGCCGCGTTCATCTCCGCCGGTGGCTACCATCATCATATCGGGCTGAATACCTGGAGCAGCAAGGGTTCCGGCCCTGCGCCACGTTCTGCTCCGGGTTTGTACCATACGGCCATCCTTTACCCGGAAAGAAAGGACCTGGCTGTTATCCTGAAAAGACTGATCGATGAAAAATACCCCCTCACCGGGGCGTCGGACCATGGTGTATCGGAAGCTATTTACCTCGATGATCCGGATGGCAACGGGGTTGAATTGTATTGGGACCGCCCTATGGAAGAATGGCCAAGGGATGCCAACGGGGAAATCCGGATGAAGACCGATCGGCTGGATGCGGAAAGTTTGCTGGGGCTGCTCGATGATCAGAACACTTTCACGAGATAGCCTGCGGGAAATACCGGTACCGGAACTTCTTTCGAAAAAATCCCAAACACCGTACTGCCACTACCACTCATGGCAGCGAACAACGCACCTGCATCGTAAAGTTTGTCCCTCACGGCCTGCACCTCCGGATGCCTGGCAAAAACCGGCGCCTCAAAATCATTGACCAGCCGGCCTTTCCACTGGTCAATGGGTAAGCTGATGATTTCTTCCGGATCGGGTCCGTCGTCGCGCGGGGTAATCATGGCGAAAGCTTCGCCCGTATTGACATGGATGCTGGGGTTTATCACCATCAGCCGATAGGCAGAAAGATCAAGTGATACTGGTTCCAGTATTTCACCACGACCCGTTGCCACCGCAGGTTTGTTCACCAGGAAAAACGCACAATCACTGCCAAGCTCCAGGGCATAAGCCGCCAGCCGATCATGGCTGATGCCAAGCCTGAATTTTTTGTTTACGGTGCTTAACAGGAATGCGGCGTCGGCGCTGCCTCCGCCCAAACCAGCACCTGCGGGAATATTTTTATGCAGGTGGATCAGCACCTGCGGAAGTTGAGGGTGATCCCGTTGAAGAAGCTGCCAGGCACGCACACAGATATTCTGGGCCGCATCAACGTCGAGTCCGATCCCTGTCTGGTTCATGCTGAATACGGGCGCCTGTATTATTTCCAGCACATCATAAAAGGGCAGGGGATAAAAGATGGTCTTTAAATCGTGGAAATTATCCGGCCGTTTGCGCAGGACCGACAGGCCGAGATTGATCTTGCAATTGGGAAATACGACCACTGTTTTTAATGTTTGGAACAGCCGGTTTATTTTTTCCGTCGGCTGTTGATCTCATCACGGATCGCGATGGCGCGGATGTAATCCTCCGACTCCAGCACGTCATTCAGCAATGTATTGAGTTCGTCCAGTGACAATGATTTGAGGTCCTCGTTGGAAGTAACCGTTCCCGTTTCCTCCACCATCACTTCCTGTTTTGCTTTTTTCTTTTTACCGGTACCCGCTGTGTCTTCCATCAGGATACCAGCGCTTTCCAGGATGTTCTCATAGGTATAAATGGGACAGCCAAAACGAACGGCCAGTGCCAGTGCATCAGATGTGCGGGAATCAATTTCGATGGTATCGTTGTCCGATGAACAAACCAGTTTCGAATAAAAAATGCCTTCCTGCAGGTCGCAGATAATTATTTCGTGGAGGTCAATGGCAAATGCATTGAGGAAATTTTTCATAAGGTCATGTGTCAACGGGCGGCTCGGATTCATTTTCTCCAGGGCCACCGCAATTGCCTGCGCTTCAAAACCGCCGATAACGATCGGCAACCGACGAAGTCCGTTCACTTCACCCAGTACAACAGCATACGAATGAGTCTGCGTAATGCTGTGGGAAAGGGCAACTATTTCCAATTCAATCTTCTTCATAAAATATCACACGAAACTACGGATTTTGATTAAAAAATCAGCCTGAAAAATCGGTTCAGCCATGCAGGCACCGGGCCGGCGGGCTAATGTTTTACCCTGATTTACAGCGCTGGTCAGTCGTCCAGTTCCACCTTATACCCCTCCGGCAGGCGAAAGATGGCTGGTCCAAGTTTGCCCTTGCGTATTTCAACCGCCCGGGTGGATAGCAATAGTTTCATGGGCCCTGCATCCACCTGTATGGCGGAACCCAGTGCCACGTGCCCGTTTGTAAAAAGTGGAACCATCTGCACCATGGCCATTGAATCAGGTACGGGAAACAACAACTCGTTGGCATACCAGATTTTTACCTGGGCAGACACCGATACTTTCATCGAGTCTTTCATTTCTTCCTTTGACAGCACGGGGGTGGCGTAGGCAGTGGCATGCTCACCAAGGAAGCTCATGGTGTCAGTGGTTTTGTTTATAACAGCGATATCCCTTTTTGCGTTGGGGCCGGTCATCATCTGCCGCTGGATGATGCGGGCTGAATCATGGATGCGGTCAAGGAACCCGTTTTCAAAGTCGAGCAGGATCTTTTCATCTTTTACATCCATACCCGACACGGGTGCTTTCAGCACCTTCATGTTTACAAAAATTTTCTGCCCCGAATAAAAGCCGCTGATCAGGAGACGGAGAGTACTGTCCCGGCTGGTCAGTAAATAATCAATGCGGCCTTCAAAAGGCTCCTGCGCGTGGAGACCAGCGACAGACTGCAACAGGATGGCAAGCGTAATGATAAATTTCATGAACGAGTTGTTTAATGGTTGAAGAAAAGTCGGTCTGGAAATTCCTGCACGGGACAGACTGGACCCGTGTGATTTCGCTATTAACCGGGTTTCCTTGCTGCTGCCGGTGTTTTAGTTTTTTTCGGTGCCGGCTTTTTTGCCGGTTGTTTTTTGCGCGGGGGTGGAAGCGGAGGGTCCAGCAACTGCACCGCAGCGGCGGTGTCAATGATGGTGATCATCGACTCATCAATCGCCTGAGTGGAATCTATCATGGCATCATCGGTTACCCCGACCGGCTGGTCATCAAACTCCAGCGGCTGAGTCCTCCGGGTGTAACCGGCGGGTATCTGGAAGATAGAAGCGTTCAGCTTCGCCGGAACGATACTTATCGCTTTGGCAAGCACCCCATGGAATTCAGGGTCGGTGAATGCTGATTCAAAATTGATCACGCTGTCCTGTGATTTGTCGGGTAAAATAAACCCGAGTACCACCTTTCCATTTTTTAGCATCAGCAGTTCATCAATGCCTGCCATTACCTCGGGAATCTGGTACGCCAGTTCATCCGAGATAAAATTGGTCGCATTGGGAAAGTAGCTGGCAATGGAGGAGGTTTTGATCATAGGCACTGCCCTGATCCGGTAACCACCGATTTCTGCCGGCGCCTCTACCCGGAATAAGGGATTATTGTAATACCTCGGCCGGTATTCCTTTAAGTTATGATCCACCTCGGCCGACATCAGTGAGTCGAAAAGTATATAGATTTCTTTCTGCTCCGGCAGGCTCTCTTCCCGGAAAGATGCATGGATGCTGGAAGGTCCAAACTCGACGGTCATCTTGCCCACCGGTTTATTGTTTTCCCTGATGGAATAAATGATGGTGCCTTCAAAGTTTTTTTGCCCATACACGGAGGGCATTGCGAAAAGGCATATAAAGAGGAGGAAATATAAACGCATAGGAGTGTTGAGGTTTCTGGTTAAATAGAAGGCCAGATGAATATACATCATCTGGCCTTCTGAAATTTATCCGTTACAAATTAACCTTTGATCTTTTTGATGGCTTCCGTCATCTTTGGTACAATCTCAAATGCATCGCCGACAATACCGTAATCAGCCGCCTTGAAGAACGGAGCTTCCGCATCCTTGTTGATTACCACAATCACCTTGCTGCGGTTTACCCCGGCCAGGTGCTGGATGGCACCCGAAATCCCGATGGCAATGTACAGGTTGGGAGCAACGGCAAAACCGGTTTGCCCTACGTGCTCATGGTGCGGACGCCAGTCGGCATCAGCCACCGGGCGGCTGCAGGCGGTGGCCGCGTGCAGCACATGTGCCAGATCTTCCACCATGCCCCAGTTTTCCGGACCCTTTAACCCACGTCCGCCACTGACCACAATTTCCGCTTCCGTCAGCGACACCTCACCGGATGCCTTGCTGCTGCTGGTCACTTTTACTTTTGGTGGATCGACCGTTACATTGGATGCGATCACCTCGGCAACGCCATCGCCAGCCGTAATGGGATAAGCATTTGAGTTCAGCGAGATAATCCGGATCGGGGTGGTTACCGATACGTTGGCATAAGCTTTACCGGAGAACACATTCTTTTTAACCACAAAACCATTCGCTGTATCGGGTAATGCCACCGCACCTGATACCAGGCCGGCCTTCAGCCTGGCCGACAAACGCGGCGCAATGGCTTTTCCATTCAGGTTGTTGGATAATACGATCACATCGGCCCCGGCAGCCGCAGCAACCTCCGCAATTACTTTGGTGTATACCTGCGCGTCAAACGAATCGAGTGTGCTGTTGTTTACATGGTGTACTTTTTTTACTCCATATTTACCCAATGAAGCAAGGTCTTCTGAAGCCGAACCAAGCACCACTGCCTCGGCAGTTGCACCTGCCAGCTCTGCCACCTTCACTCCGTAACTGAGGGCCTCGAGCGATGATTTCTTTACCTGGCCTTCGGCTGTATCCACAAATATTAATACTGACATCTGATCGTTATTTAGTTGAGCGGCTTTCGGGCCGATAATAATTTATAGCTTAAAATACTTTGGCTTCTTCATGGAGCAAACGAACGAGTTCTTCCACGTTGTCGGCCGGAACCAGCTTCACGCCTGCCTTTGCGGGAGGTAATCCAAAACCGGTTACCGTGGTCAGCGGTTCAGTTGCAACAGGCTCCACCACCTTCAGCGGTTTCGTCCTCGCTGCCATGATTCCACGCATGTTGGGGATCCGTTGTTCCGCCATGCCTTTCTGCGCACTGACCACCAGCGGCAGGTTTACTTCATTGATTTCTTCACCGCCTTCAATTTCACGGGTGAGTGTGGCAGTAGTTCCGCTCAGGTCAAATTTTGCTGCGAGCGAAACAAAAGGCAGGTCAAGCAATTCGGCTACCATGCCGCCGATGGATGATCCGTTGTAATCGATGGTTTCCTTACCGGTAAAAATCAGGTCATACGCCCCGTCTTTGGCAACGGCTGCAATCTGTGAGGCAATGTAGAAGCTGTCATGGTTGTCGGCATTTACCCGGATCGCTTCATCACCGCCCAGTGCGAGTGCCTTGCGGATGATGGGCTCCGAATCGGCTGCGCCAACAGTCACCAGGTGTAACACTGCTGAAGGGTCTTTCTCTTTCAGTTCAATGGCGCGCACCAGTGCATACCACTCATCGTACGGGTTAATGATCCACTGCACACCGTTGTTGTCGAATTTCGTGTTGTTGTCCGTGAAGGCTATTTTTGCCGTTGTGTCCGGCGTTTTACTGATACATACCAGGATCTTCATATGCTTTTTTTTTAAACACCGGCTGCCCGGAATATTAGTTGTTTATGCAACTAAACAAAGATAAGCGATGGGAATTTAAATCAGGCAAAACCGGAAAAAATTTTATAAACCGATGGACCGGATCGAAAAGCTGAAGGAATACCTCGTTTCCAAACCCGGCGATGCTTTTTTGCAGCATGCCCTGGCCCTTGAATACGTGAAGCTAGGCAGGGAGGAAGACGCGCGTTTACTATTTACGGAAATACTGGAGCGTGACCCATCCTACACCGGTTCCTATTACCATCTTGGCAAGCTGCTGGAGCGGACGGGCGAAACGGAGCAGGCTATTGCCTGGTATGAAAAAGGGATGAAGGCCTGCCAGGAATCGGGCGACCGTCATGCTTATGGCGAACTCCGCGGCGCTTACGAAGAACTTACTTTTTGAAATAAAGAATACCATGACCCTGCAACAGCAGTTCATCCATTACATCAACAGGGAAAAATTATTCAGTCCGCAACACCTGCTGATCGTCGCCATAAGCGGGGGGGTGGACTCCGTTGTGCTCGCCGATCTCTGCCGGCAATCGGGTTATACCATCCTGCTGGCACATTGCAATTTCCGGCTGCGGGGCGGGATGAGCGAAGGGGATGAAGTTTTTGTACGTGAATTTGCAGCACAACATAAACTGCCACTGGAAGTGCGGCAGTTTGATACCGCCACTTACGCAGCATTGCATAAAGTATCAATCCAGGTGGCTGCACGGGAACTCCGGTATGCGTGGTTTGCCGAATTACTGACCCGCTCCGGCGGTAAAAACAAAGCGAGGGTGCTGACGGCCCATCACCTGGACGACAACACCGAAACGATGCTGATGAATTTTTTCAAAGGCACCGGTATTGCAGGGCTGCGCGGGATCCGGCCGCTCCATGAGGCCATTGCGCGACCGCTTTTATTTGCGCGCAAGCAGGAACTGCTGCAGTATGCGGCCATGGCCGAACTTCAATGGCGCACCGATCAATCCAACGAAGACAATAAATACACGCGCAACTTTGTCCGCAACCAGCTGATCCCGCTGATCAGCACAGTTTACCCCGAAGTGGAGACCAACCTGGCCAGCAACCAGCAACGGTTTTCCGGTATCGAAATGTTGTACAATGAATCAGTGCAACGGCACCTGAAAAAGTTGTTGTTTCCCCATGGCAACGAATACCGGGTGCCGGTGCGTAAACTGCAACTGACCACGGCGGCAGCAACCATAACCTGGGAAATTTTCCGTCAGTTTAACTTCCCTGCTTCATCCGTTCCCGGAATTTTACTGTTGTGTGAAAGTGAATCGGGCCGGTATATCAGTTCCCCCACACACCGCGTGATCAGGCACCGCAACTGGCTGGTGATAGCCACGGCTGAAGAAGAACAATCTACACTACTGGTCGTGGATGCACCTGGCTCAGTGAATTACCAGGGCGGAATACTGAGCATCTCGAGGGAGACCTATGCTGGTGAACACCCCGATCAGGGCGCGCTCAGCATCCTTGCTGAGGATCGCGAAATCATCTTCCCATTGATACTGCGCCCTGCAAAAACGGGTGATTACTTTTACCCGCTCGGCATGCAGAAAAAGAAAAAGCTGGCGCGTTTTTTTATCGATCTCAAACTTTCACGCACCGAAAAGGAGGCAGTCTGGGTGATTGAATCGGGTAAGAAAATTATCTGGGTGGCAGGTCTGCGGATGGACAACCGGTTTCGCATTACACCTGGCACCACTTCGGTGCTGCGTTTTACCATACAAAAAAAAGCCCCGGTCCATTAATGGACCAGGGCATACTATCATTGCCACGCTGCTGATCAGTTCTTCAGCAGTTTGTAGGAATTGCCATTTACACTGAGGATATAAACCCCGGCTGGTGCATCGTTGATGCGGATTGCGTTTGATCCGGAAATTTCATAGTTCACCTGCGTCCCCGCAATGGTAAAGACTTTTACATTTCCTTTGGTGATCTCGGCCGAGTTGAGGCCGGTCAGCTGGATTTCATTGACAAACGGGTTCGGGAAAATTTTTACCGGACCACTGCTTTTGCTGGTGTTTACATACACCACTTTGGAGTAGGTTGCACTGCGGTCGATGTCCACCTGGCGGATGCGATAGTAGGCAACGGTGCCAACAGAATAAGAACCGTCGGTATACTGGTATCTGGTTGTTTCCAGCGCATCTCCACCGCTTTCCAGTTCGCCCACCACCTTATAGTTGACTCCGTCTGAACTTTTTTCTACAAAATATTTTTCATTGTTGAACTCGTAGCTGGTGGACCAGTTCAGTTGCACTCCGCCCGTAACCACCCGCGTAGTGAAAGAGCTCCATTTAACAGGAAGCACGGCCTGTTGGGTGATCAGGAACTTGTCGCAATACTCACCTGATGGCAGGCGGGAAAGAATGTTGTTTACCGGGCCGGATGCACAGTTGTAGGTGATGGTCGCATTGCCCTGCGCATTGGCGGGTCCCTGCGCAATCAAACCGGTGGTGTTGGAAAAAAGGTATACAGTCGAGTTGGGGATTGCATTCTGGACAAACATGAAGCAATTTCCATCCGGGCTGAAACCGGTGGCAATCATTCCGTTAGTAGTGGGGCAGGTCTGGGCACTGGCAGCAATCGTCGATAGTAAGGAAATGAGACCGAGAGTAAAATTTCGCATGGTGTTGTTTTAAATGTTGAATAACGTGGTCCGGGTTATTCACCAGATGCTGGAATTTTGCAGGTCTTTGTGCAGGATAGTCAGAATTGGCAAGCAGTCGGCTAAAATAAATAAATCCGGGGGATAAAAAGTGCCCCTGCGGAAATTTTCCGTAAAAACGCCTTAACCCGGACCAAACTCATGTTTAAAATTCTGATCTACCGTTTGATGCCCACCTCGTACAGGAAGTTACTTACAAAGTCAAAATCAGAAAAGCCTTTGAGGAAGGCAACTGTAAAAGCCAGCCCGTACAGTGCACCCCAGAAGTGGGCGCCGTGGTTAACCCTGCTGCCACCCCGGCGGTCGAGATACATGGATACACCGAGGTAAATAATAGCGAACAGCCAGCCCGGTATGCCGGGGCCGGGAATAAAGATCAGCCCGATGGGCAGGCCCGGATTCAGCACAATGCTGCCAAACATCACGGCCGCAATGGCTCCCGATGCACCGAGGCTGGTAAAGTAATTATCATCGCGGTGTTTGATGTAGTCAGGTATGCTTGCCACAACAAGGGCTGTTACATACAGGCCCAGGTAAATCCAACGCCCCAGGTCACCAAAAATATACGGCGCGGCAAATGACTTTTCCAGCGAAGTACCGAACCAGTAAAGGGCATACATATTAAAGACCAGGTGGAATACATCACCATGGAGCAGGCCATGCGACAGGAACCGGTACCACTGGTTGTTATGTTTGATGGCAGGACCGAAAAACACCAGGTCATCGGTCAGCTTCCGGTTGTTGAAGGCGCTCACGGAAATCAGGACAGTGATAGCGATGATAAGGATGGTGATGGTAAACTGGAACTGCATACAACATTATGATTCACCACGAATGTAAATTATTTGTGGTGATATTTTTCATTTTTGAGAATGGTGCACGCGCGGTAAACCTGCTCGGCGAGGATCAGCCTCACCAGCTGGTGGGGAAACACCAGTTTGGACAAACTCCATTTCATGTTTGCGCGCCTGAGTACGTCATCGTCGAGTCCGAAGGCTCCACCGATGAGGAATACCAGTTGCCTGCTGCTGTCGTTAGCCCTTGCCTGCAGCAGGTTTGCGAGTCCTTCACTGCTGAGCATGGTTCCTGTTTCTTCCAGTGCTACCAGGTAATCATCCTTGCCAAGCTGGTCAAGGATTTGTTTGCCTTCCTTTTTTTTGAGCTCCGGCTCGCTCAATGAAGCGGCATTTTTCTGCGGTGGTAAAATGATCCATTCTACTTTGAAATACCTCGAGATCCTCGATGTAAAGTCATCGATGCCGGCTTTGACGTAGGGCTCGTGGTTTTTTCCGGGTGACCAGAACTGGATCTTCATCTCTATTATTTACCGGTGAAAAAAAACGGCCAGTGCGTTTTGCGCCACTGGCCGGTATAAAATCAAAATGCTTTCTTCGGTGGTTCTTCGGTGATCTGGACCTCGGTAACAGGACCATATTTTTCGGCGATCTTTTTGATCTCGGACGATTTGCCCACCAGCACAAACTGGAGTTTGTCTTTCGGGAAGTAGGTGGAGATCAGTTGTTTTGCTTTTTCAAGCGTAAGGCCATCCACGCTCTTCTGGAAATTATTGATCATCGACTCGTTGAAGTCGTACCAGTACATGTCCGTCAGCAGGTTTGCCAGCTGACCGCTGGTCTCATACTTCGGGGGAAACTGACCTTTCACATAGTTCTTGGCCGACTGCAGAGAAGTTTCATCGATGCCGGTGGTGTGCAGTTTATTCAGTACTTCCAACGCCTTGTCCACCGCAGGTTCCGTGGTTTTGCTCGCAGTAAAGGTAGAAATCACAAATGATCCGGCATTCCTGAGCGCACTGAATCCGCTGCGCGCGCCATAGGTGAGCCCGCTGTTCACCCGGAGTTCATCATTGAGCATGGAAGTGAACCTTCCGCCAAACAGGGTATTGATCACTTCTACCGGAATATAGTCGGGATTGTTGCGACTGATGCCCGGTGCACCGATAATAAACGTGGTTTCTTTTGCATCGTCTTTATTGATCAGTAATACCCGGTTGCCGGTAGGTGCAGTAACGGGTTTTGCTGCCAGGTTTTCCGCAGGGGCCTGGCCCTTTTCCCATTTGCTGAACAGCGTGGTGATATATGCCTTCATCTGTTTAGAGTTGAAGTCACCCACTATTGAAATGGCCGAGCCGTTGGGCCGGTAATTCTTCCTGAAGAAAGACTGCATATCAGTCGCAGTCATGGCCGTAACAGTGGATACGGTTCCACCCACCACATTACCGTACACGTGTTCACCGTACAGGAACTTATCGAATGCCGGCTGGATCACGGAGCGTGGGCTTTCCTTCGCCTGCGAAAGCCGCACCAGTACCTGTTTTTGCTCCTTGGCAAATTCAGCGGTATCAAATGTTGGAACGGTCAGCAGTTCATAAATGATCGGCAGCACCAGCTGCTGGTCTTTTGAAGCAAACTCGGAACGGAGTCCGGCCGATTCTTTCGATGCATAGGTATTGACCCATGCCGCCACGTAGTCGAGTTCGCTGTCGAGTTTCGACTTGGGATAGTTCTTTGTGCCATGTCGCAGGGACGAAGCGGTGAGTGAAGCGAGGCCCGATTTGTCACCATCATTGATGGCACCTGCAGGAATTACAGCCGATACGTTGATCATCGGTACGTCGTGCTGTTCCATCAGGTAAACAGTGAGCCCGTTTTTGAGGGTGAATTTCTGGTAAGCAGGCAGTTTGTATTCCTGTGCTGAAGCAACAGTTCCCATCAGCAATACAAAGGCAGCCAGGAGATATTTTATGGATTGACGCATGTTGATAGTATAAGGGATAAATTATTCTACGTTTGATTGAAGGATCCCGACAGTGCGGTTGCTCTTTTTAAAATAGGTGGTTGCCACCCGTTTGATATCGTCGGCCGTTACCTGGTTGTACCGCGCCGGTGACTCAAACATCTTTTTATAGTCTCCGAAAAACAACTCATAGGTGCCAAGGTTGTTGGATTTGCCGTTGATGGTGGCTACCTGCCCGTAGAACTCGATGAGTCTTGCATTTTTTACTTTTTCCAGTTCGCGCGCCGTGATGCCATCCTTTTTTATTTTTTCTATTTCCGCATAAATGGCATTCTCCAGTGCGCTTACCTGCACTCCATTATTGGCCACACCGGCAATTCCGAAAATAGTCGGATCAAAACTTTCGCCGAATTGCGTAAAGATGGTAGAGGCCAGTTGCTGCTGGTCGACCAGCGATGAATACAGCCTCGAGGATTTACCACCGGTGAGCAGGTCGTTCAGCAATTGCAGTGCGTAGTAGTCTTCGCTTTTTGCGTTGGGCACATGGTATGCGATCATGATGTAGGGGGCAGCCACATCCTTTTGCAGTTCGATCCGGCGTTCACCTTCCTGTGGGGGCTCGACCAGGAAAACGGGTGGGGGAGCGGGTTGTGCGGGGATGGGTGCCAGGTATTTTTCTGCCAGTTGTTTTACCTGGTCCACTTTCAGCGCACCTGATACCACTACTACACAGTTATTAGGTGCGTAATAGGTTTTGAAATAGCGTTCGAGGTCAGTCTGTTTCCAGTTTTTCATATCATCCTCGTACCCGATCACCGGCCAGTGATAGGGATGTTCCTGGAACGCGATGCCCTGGACGGACTGCATCAGCAGGTTCCAGGGGGAATTTTCGAGGCCGGTGCTTCTTTCGGACAACACCACACCCCGTTCGCTTTCCACCATTTTGGGGTCAATGCTCAGGCTGGCGATCCGGTCGCCCTCCAGGTCGAACATGGTCTCCGCTGCCGAAGCCGGGAACCAGTCCGTATAAACGGTCACATCCTCGCGGGTGTACGCGTTATTTGCCCCTCCATTGAATTCCATGGTGCGGTCAAATTCCTTCGGGCCATATTTTTTTGCCCCGTTAAACATCATGTGTTCAAAAAAATGGGAGAGGCCGGTAATACCCTGGTATTCGTTGCGCGAACCGACCCTGTAAAAAAGGTACATATTGGCGTTGGGAATGGAAAAATCCTCGACCACCAGGAATTTCATTCCGTTGGCCAGCGTAAAGGTCTTCACATCCTCCTGTTTGATCTGCGAAAAGCCGTAAACCGCCTGCAGGAGCAGGAGAGGCAGCAGTAATTTCTTCATAAATAGATAGTTGAGATTGGATGGCGAAACTAAAGAAAAGGGGTGGAGAAAATGACGACCACACAAAAAGTTACAGTTTTTAAGGTTATGATTTTGAGCGAATGGGATTTTCCTTTACTTTTGCCGTCCGCTGGCTGCGTAGCTCAATTGAATAGAGCATCTGACTACGGATCAGAAGGTTTCAGGTTTGAATCCTGACGCGGTCACCAACTAAGGGGTTCCATTAAAACGGAGCCCTTTTTTTATTGATCCTGCCCGTCCGGTCACCTTAATCCCCTAAATTGCCCGGTATAATGAGTCTGTTAAAAGTTACTGGTATCCAACAGCAGGAGAGGGGCGAACCTATTCTCCGGGACATTGATTTTACGGTTGAACAATTCCAGCATACCGCCATCATGGGCGAGACCGGATCGGGCAAAACGAGCCTGGTAAAAATCATTGCCGGTTGGGTGTCACCAGTGCAGGGAGAAGTGTTTTTCAACGGCGAACGGCTGCTACGCATTCCGGAGGAAAAACTGATCGAAGGCCATAAAGGCATCGCCTACCTCAACCAGCAATCGGAACTTCCCGGTTTCCTGCGCGTATCACAGGTACTGGAATATGTCAATAACCTGTCACCGGAAGAGGCACAGGAAATCTATGATATCTGCCAGATCAATCACCTGCTGCAAAGGCGCACCAACCAACTGTCGGGTGGCGAAAAACAACGCATCGCCATTGCCCGGTTGCTGACAACCAGTCCAACCCTGCTGGTACTCGACGAACCTTTTTCCAATCTCGACACCATCAACAAGGACATCCTCAAAAAATTATTACACGATGTTGGTGAACGTCTCGGCATCACCTGCATCATGATCGCGCATGATCCGCAGGATACATTATCGTGGGCTAAACAACTCATCGTGCTCCGCAATGGACGCATTATCCAGCAGGGTACGCCCGAATCAATTTATTACTCACCGGTGGATGAATATACCGCAGGGTTGGGTGGTATGTATAATATTATTGAAGCCGCCGATAGTAAAGCCTTTCTCGCACAATGGGATTATAAGTCACAACCTGGCCGGCTGGTCATCAGGCCCGAACAACTACTTATCAGCCACGATGAATATGATCCTGTATTCACCATCCGTGATATAATCTTTCATGGACCTTATTCACTGCTGGTTGTAAACAATGGCTCCTTTTCCCTCCGCATCCTGGTCGGGAACCGTCAGGGGTACAAGACCGGGAAAATGGTACGACTGCACCTTCCGGCTGGTAGTTTCCATATTTTACCCTGAAAATCAATGAGAAAATAATCCTCATATTGCATCTGGCCATCGGCTCAAAGCGGGTAATTATATGCCCAATGCTGAATATTTGTAAGGTGCGGTACGTTGTTTTGAAACAGGATTTGTGACTGATACCGGATGGCATATTTTTTTATATTATGTTAGCGAACGTTGTTATGGCAGAAGGTTAAATGTAAAATCTTTGCTATGAATCATCGCGCACCCGATCCATCACCCCGTTTGTTTGTCAGTTTCCCTGGCAAGGACAGCCCGCTGGCGAAACTGGAAACAATCCAGCAGTCCACCTCCCTTGATTTCCTGCAGCAGCTACCCGATATCGCCTGGGTGGTCGATGAAGATGGTTACCTGGTCAATGCCAATCCTGCTTTTTACCGGCGCTTCCGCCTGGAGTCGAAACGTGCACTGAATCAACTGATGATCTCCCTGCTGCCTACAGAAGTTTCGACCAGGTTATCGCTGCAGCATCGTGCCGTCTTCAATTCACGCCAGGCCATAAAATCCGATGTGGTCGTTCAGCACCCAGGTAACCCGGCCGTCACATACCATGTACATCTTTTTCCAATTTCCCCCGTGGCAGGCAGGAAGCTGGTGGCGGGTATCGCCAGCATAACAACGCCGTGCCCGGGTCAACGCACCACAATGCACTCCACCATGGGCGAGTTGCCCTCCGGGGCTATTATCAATAAAGCTTTACAGGCCGAGCGAACACGGATCGGCCATGAGTTGCACGACAATGTAAACCAGATCCTGGCTTCAGCCGCGCTATATATCGACTCATTACAACCGGTGAACGACGAGCAAAACCTGATCAGGAAAAAAGGGCGTGAGTACATTATCCTTGCTATTGAAGAAATCAGGAATCTTTCGAGGAAGATGGTCATGCCATACCCCGATAACCAGACACTCTCCCAAAAGATTATGCGGCTGGTACAGGATATCCGGAACACTACGCCGCTCCGGCTGGCCTATGCGCCCGATCCGACCCCCGGGGACTTCAGTCCGGCCATTAAACTGGCGTTGTTCCGAATCATACAGGAACAGGTAAAAAATATCCTGACCCATAGCAAAGCTTCGGAAGCGACGATCTCGATCGACAAGACCGGTGAAGCCGTTTTACTCACCATCAGCGATAATGGTATCGGGTTCGACCCGGCACGGGTGGTGCGTGGGGTCGGACTCACCAGTATGATGAGCCGTGTAGCCCAGTACGGCGGTGAATTAGTGGTGGACGCAGAACCGGGTAATGGTTGCCGCCTTACCGCCAGCATTCCACTGGACTGAAGAATGGCCGGAGCTTTGTCGTGTATTGGGCTTAACTTCAGGAAGCATGCCCACGCGCCCGACCATCCAGCTTCTCCGCATTCCCTTCTCGGTCTTCCTTTCACCGATCTATTTTTTTGCCCTGTCGGAAACCAGGGAGATCAACGTCATAAAAGCGGTGCTGGTCTTCATTATCCTGCACCTGCTTATTTACCCTGCGAGTAACGGGTACAACAGTTACATGGACCGGGATACAGGACCCATCGGCGGACTGGAAAAACCGCCGCCACCTTCGAAGCAGTTGTATCAGGTGACCATTGTGCTTGACCTGCTGGGAATCGCACTTGGCTTCCTGGTCAGCCCGTTATTTGGCCTGCTGATGCCACTGTATATCGGCGCCTCAAAGGCCTATAGCTACCGGGGCATCCGGTTAAAAAAGTACCCGGTGATCGGGTACCTCACCGTCATCCTGGTACAGGGTGCTTTTACATTCTGGCTGGTTTGGTATGGTGTTTCGTCCAACCCGCCGGACGCTGTTCCCTGGAAACCCATGCTGGCTTGCGCTTTCCTCATTGGAGGGTTTTACCCGCTGACCCAGGTGTACCAGCACAGCCAGGACAAAGCCGACGGGGTAATAACCATCAGCTACCTGCTGGGTTATCGCGGCACCTTTGTGTTTTGCGCCGTCATGTACGCCATTGCATGGTCAATCATGGCACAATTCTTTATCTCTACTGGTGAACGTAACAAACTATGGATTTTCAGTATCCTGTTGATCCCGGTGATCGCGTGGTTTTTCCTGTGGTTGTCGAAGGTGTGGTCCGACCCCCGGCAAGCCAGTTTCCGGAACACCATGCGAATGACCTGGATCGCTTCGATTTCCACCAATATTGCATTCATCATACTCTTAATACAAAGTTACCTTGACTAAGATCCTTGCCGTAGGAACGGCCGTACCCATCCACGCCCATGCACAGAACCAGATCATGGATTTTATGCAACGGGTGTATGCACTGGATGAAACGGGCAACCGCAAACTCCGTTACCTGTATCGCCAGGGCGGCATTCATACGCGATATTCTGTTATTCCCGATTACAGCCTGCCGGCAGCCGACTGGCAGTTTTTCCCGGCTTCGGAAAACCTGGAACCATTTCCCAACCTCGATACCCGGATGGCCTGGTATAAAAAACATGCAGCAACGCTTTCCCTCAGTGCCATTGATAAATGCCTGGCCGATCATCGCGATAAAAAAATCACCCATCTTATAACAGTCAGCTGCACCGGTATGAGTGCACCCGGGCTGGATATTGAACTGATCCGCGCCATGGGGCTGCCTCCGGGTACCCATCGCCAGTCGATCAATTTCATGGGCTGTTATGCAGCAGTACATGCACTGAAAATGGCGGATGCTTTCTGTAAAGCCGATGCCACAGCCAATGTGCTGATTGTGTGTACCGAACTCTGCACCCTGCATTTCCAGAAGGAGTCATCGCCCGACAGCATCACCAGCAGTATGTTATTCGGCGATGGTTCGGCCGCCGTACTGGTCAGTGGGAATGAAAACGCTGAAGGTATCCGCATCGATCATTTTTATGGCATCATCGCTGATAAAGGTATCGATGATATGTCCTGGCAACTATCAACCAAAGGTTTCCTGATGACACTCAGCAGTTATGTTCCCGCCCTTATCGAGGAAGACTTCGGATCACTGGTGGATGAGGCACTATCCTCGGCATCAGTGACCCGCGCAGATATCAGCAACTGGTGTATCCACCCCGGTGGTAAGAAAATACTGGAAGCAGTGTCAAAAAGTATGGGGCTGGCAGATGGAAGCCTTGACAGTTCCTATGAAGTACTCGAAGAGTACGGCAACATGTCATCACCCACCATTCTTTTTGTGCTGGACAAAATGATCAATGGCAATCAGCCGGTGAAAGGAAAGATTTTTGGCGCCGCATTCGGGCCTGGTCTCACCATGGAAACTTTTATCCTGTCCGCATGATTGACCTCACCCACCGCCACTATACCAAAGAATTGATGGACCGCGATGACATACCCTTCGCGGATATGGCTGTTACACTGAAAGAACTGGATATTATCAACACAAGGCTGGGCGGTCACTCCATCACACTCAGCGGCCTGAAGCAGCTGGCACAGGGGAAAAAATCAATCACCGTGTGTGAAATCGGATGCGGAGGTGGCGATAACCTGCGTGTCATCCACCGCTGGTGTGTGAAAAATAATATTGCAGTAAAGCTGGTTGGCATCGATATCAACCAGGAATGTATCCGTTTTGCAGAAAAGCGTAATGCCTCCTTGCCAGCTACGTGGATCTGCAGTGATTACGCAACGGCAGCACTA
>SDZZ01000221.1 GCA_004173255.1 Chitinophagaceae bacterium
ATGTGGCAGCGCGGAAAATCCAGTTCCAGGTCAACAGCGCCATACTCACCAAAGCTTCCTATGAGGTACTGGACCAGGTGGCCAGGCTGATGATGGAGAACACCGATTTCAGGCTCTCCATTGAAGGCCATACCAGCTCGGATGGTAAATACGAGGCCAACATGACACTGTCGGCACAGCGCGCAGATGCGGTAAGGAAATACCTGATTGCCCATGGCGTTCGCCCGGAAAGCAGGGTGACTTCTGTGGGACTGGGTTCTAACAAACCGTTAAATCAGGGGCGAACCGCCGCTGAAAGGGCAAAGAACCGACGGGTGGAACTCATTGTGAGCAACCAATAATTTCCTAACTTCGTCAGCAATAAACCAACGCCCTGCTACACTACGTGGCAGGGCTTTTTTGGGCCGTTAATTGTATAAACGGTAATTATTAATTTTGCGACTTTACCATTTTTGCAGACTAAACTTGATTACATGAAGAGATTCCTGAGTTGTACCCTACTGACGATCGCTGCCACTTTTGCCGGCACCACCATTTTTGCACAGAAAAAAGATGTACCTAAAGGCTGGCATATGATGGACGCCGCTGACAGCGGATATTATGGGCTGAGTATCGATAAAGCCTACGATTTCGTCAAATCAAAGAAACTTAAAAGCACCCCGGTCATTGTAGCCGTCATTGATTCCGGTATAGACACCCTGCACGAAGACCTGAAACCCGTCCTCTGGAAAAACCCGAAAGAAATTCCGGGCAACGGCATAGATGATGATAAAAACGGATATATCGATGATGTGTACGGATGGAACTTCCTGGGCGGACGCGACGGGAAAAATGTGGAAAAGGATTCATACGAAGCGGCAAGGGTTTACCACCAGTTCAAGACTAAATACGATGGCAAAAAAATAAACGCAGATACGCTTACCGGTGCCGCGAAAAAAGAATATGAAATGTGGGCGCAGGCGAAACAGGATATTGTGGGTGACCTCAACCCGTTCATGACCATGCAGCTGCGCAAAATGATGAAGGACCTCAAAGCAGGCGACTCTATCATTATAGCCGACCTGAAAAAGGACGAGTACACCTGTAACGACCTGAATGCCTACACTCCTACCGTTACCTCGGCAAAAAAAGTAAAGGAGATCCTGATGTCCATCTGCCGCGGCAATGATAATGACGGTATCAGTAATGTGCAGATCATTAACGAACTGGAAGGTGAGCTGGGTAAGGCGGAAGCGGCAGACCGTGCTCCGAAGAATTTCCGCAATGACGTGGTGCAGGATAACTATGATGATATCAACGACCGTTTTTATGGTAACAGCAACGTTATGGTCAGCAAGGCCGCAGCCCTGCACGGTACCCACGTTGCCGGTATCATTGCTGCTGCCCGCAACAACGGTGTGGGTATGGATGGCGTGGCTGATAATGTAAGGATCATGGCCGTTCGCGCGGTGCCTGACGGGGATGAGCACGATAAGGATATTGCACTCGCCATCCGTTATGCGGTGGACAATGGGGCAAGGGTAATCAACATGAGCTTTGGCAAGGGATTTTCACCCAATAAAAAATGGGTGGATGATGCGGTGAAATATGCGGAAAACAAGGGTGTACTGCTGGTACACGCTGCAGGCAACAGTTCGCAGAACATCGATACCATTGCCAACTACCCGATGATCCAGTTTGAAGACAAGACGCGCGCAACCAACTGGATTACGGTGGGTGCGAGCGGACCTAATAACAAAGACGGCAACAGCCTGACAGCCGGCTTTTCAAATTATGGGAAAAAAGAAGTGGATGTATTTGCACCCGGTGTAAAGATCTATTCAACCGTACCCGGAGGTAACACCTACGAAAACCTGCAGGGAACCAGTATGGCTTCCCCGGTAGTTGCCGGGCTGGCGGCCTTTATCCTCGAATACTATCCGAAACTTTCCCCTGCCCAGGTAAAGTATGTTATCGAAAAGTCTTCCCGCGCACCATCGGAAATGGTGAAGACGCCGGGCACTGATGTGGAAACCCAACTGAGCGAACTCAGCCGGTCGGGCGGCCTCATTAATGCATTCGATGCTATCAAACTGGCGTCGACCCTGAAACCGGAAGGTTCAGGTCCTGCCAAACCCAAATCAAAAGTGAAACAGAAAAATAAAGCGTAACACAGCGAACGGGTTCAAAACCGATTGCAGCTCTTCTCAAAAATTTAACCCGGCATGGTCACACCTGCCGGGTTTTTTATTTTGCCGTATAACCCGCAAGTGTTTTTACCTACCCCGGCTAGATGGCTATCTATGATTTGTAGTTGGTGCTCCACAGCAGTTTCAACAATCCGTGATCTTAGTATCATACCTTATACTACTGCGCAGGAAATTTCTTTGGCATTTCTTTGTGCTGTTATCCAATACCACAGGCATAACCAGTAACCATAACTGGAGTTGCTTTTAAACCTTAATTATGAAACAATTTTCGACCCGGTTTGCGCCAAAAGCCCTCGTGCTGGCATTCGTCCTTTTAGGATCATCTGTAATCGTAAATGCCCAGCTGAAAGTTGGGGATAATCCGACCAACATCCAGAAGTCTTCCATCCTTGAGCTGGAAAGTACCCGACAGGGTCTTCTGTTACCCCGTCTCGCTGATACCACCGGTATCAACGCCCTCACCCCTCCCGACGGGATGATCATTTACCTCAACTCCGACAACAGCTTAAGGCTGCGCAGCAACGGAAGCTGGAAAAAGATCGCTGATCTTTCTGAAGCAAGTTCAAACTGGTCACTGAAAGGTAACACCGGTACGGATTCTACCTTAAACTTTATCGGAACGGTTGACGGCAAACCACTGGTGATGAAAACAAATAACTCCGAGCAGATGCGTATCAGCTCAAATGGTAATATCGGTATTGGAACTGCCAACCCGACCGCCAAACTGAATGTGGATGGTACGGTAAAACTGCAGAACCTGGCAGCAGGCACCACCGAACTGGATGTACTGGTTCTCGCTGCTGACGGATCAGTATATAAAAGGAGTATGTCTTCTTCTGCATTTGACAATGCCATCAAGGCGATCAACGGCATCAAGAAACAGGAACTCAGCATCACTGCTGATGCAAGCACTTCGGAAGATTCAGTTAAAGTGGAAAACCGCGCCAGTGACAGCACTATCGCGATCCACCTCCCTGTACAGAACGGTTCTTCCGCAACCAAACCATACGGGTTCCTGACCTATAGCGACTGGCAGAAAATACAGTCCGGCATCCAGACCATCACCATCGGTGCCGTGGCTAACACTGCTGATGTAAATGGAGCTACCATTTCCACTGACAGTACTTCACGCACTATCATCCTGCACCCGGCTGACCTCACTCACCCCGGTATTGTAACCGCAGGTACACAAACTTTTGGTGGTGATAAAACATTCGCCGGCAACACAACGGTTGGCGGTACACTGACCCTTAACAACGTGACCAGCAACAGCAGCCAGGATTCCGTACTTGTAATTACCAATGGCCTGATCCAGAAACGCCAGGTAAGTGCTGCAGCGTTCGGCAACGCCATCCGCAGTATCAATGGAAACCGCGACACCGCCCAGGCATTTGCATTTACTACCGCCGGGACAGATCTTACCGTTTCAACAAACGGAACCGATTCAATCCGGCTGAATGTACCGGACGCAGGTAACTCAGCCCGTGGTGTGGTAACCACCGTGGCCCAGTCGTTTGCCGGTCACAAGACCTTCTCCGACAGCATGGCTGCAGCAAAGACCATCCTCGTAGGTAATACAGGAAATGCCAACTCTACCTTCCAGGTAGAAGGTTCCCTTTCGATGGCCATCAAATCAGTTACATCCAACTATACGGCTACTGCCGCCGATAACACCATCCTGGCAAACACCACATCAGCTGCTGTAACAATCACCCTGCCATCCGCATCAGGTATCGCAGGCCGCATTTATACCATCAAGAAAATCGGTACCGGTGGTATCGACAAGGAATTAACGATCAACCCTGCATCCGGAACTATTGAAGGCGGTGCATCGTATGTGATCTACAATGACTGGACCTACGTTACCCTGCAGACCGATGGTACTGCCTGGTACGTGATCAAGAAATAATTTTCGACCAGCCTTAACGGCAAATCCAATATCATGCGTATCCTGAAACAGCTTTCCCTGGCTACCTGCCTCCTCCTGTGCGGCCTCGCGGCCAGCGCACAACAGCTCAGGCTTGGAAAGAATTCCAGTAACCTGCAGAAGTCGGCCATACTTGAGCTCGAGTCGGACAACCAGGGAATGCTGTTAACAAGGATCAGTGACACCACGCTTATTAATAGCCTGGCACCACCGGATGGCATGATTATCTTTTTTATCCCTACAAAAAAACTGTTGCTTCGCACCAACGGTTACTGGGAACAGATGACCGGCTCCGGTGTACTTAAGAATTACTGGACAACCACCGGCAATGCAAACGGAGCCGTTGCAAAAATCGGTACTACCGATAACTATGACCTCCCCTTCATCACCAATAACAATGAACGCCTGCGCATCCTTGCCAACGGCAACGTTGGGATCAACACCGGCACCGCTGCCGAAAAACTGGATGTAAATGGTAACATGGTCGTACGCGGCGCCTTTATGCCGGGTAATGCTGCCGGCACATCGGGACAAATACTCCGTTCCAACGGTGCCAACAACGCAGCCACCTGGATCAACTACGCACTGGCCAACCTGTCTGATGTCAGTTTATCAGGCCTGACCAACGGCCAGATCCTGCGTTACAACGGAACCAGCTGGACGAATTTTACCCCCAACTATCTCACCAGTATCGACACCGGCAATATTGCCAACTTCCACCTGAAGGTCAAAAGCCTGCACTCTGCGCTCGGACCCATTACCTATAGCGCTACAACGGGTGCCATTGGTATTACCCAGGCTTCGGCAAGCACCAATGGTTTTCTCAGCAGCACTGACTGGAATACCTTCAACAACAAATTATCAACTATCGATACCGGCAACATCGCCAGCTTCCACCTGAAGGTCAAAAGCCTGCACGCAGCCGTCGGACCAATTACCTATAGTGCTACAACGGGTGCCATCGGTATTACCCAGGCTTCATCAAGCACCAATGGTTTCCTCAGCAGCACGGACTGGAACAGTTTCAACAACAAACTGGCCAATATCGATACAACCAACATCACTAACTTCCATCTCAAGGTGAAGAGCCTGATGTCCGGAACCGGCCCCGTGACGTACAACGCCACAACGGGTGCCATCGGTATTACCCAGGCTTCGTCCAGCACCAATGGTTTCCTGAGCAGCACGGACTGGAACAGTTTCAATAACAAACTGGCCAATATCGATACAACCAACATCACCAACTTCCATATCAAAGTGAAGAGCCTGCACTCCGCCACCGGGCCAATTACCTACAGCCCTACAACAGGTGCAGTAGGTATCACACAAGCCACTACCTCAACGAATGGTTTTCTCAGCAGCACTGACTGGAATACCTTCAACAACAAATTATCAACCATCGATACGGGCAACATCGCCAGCTTCCACCTGAAGGTAAAACGCCTGCTGGGTGCGGGAACAGGGATCGGATACAATTCAACCACGGGCGTGATCAGTAACACCGGTGTGGTGTCGCTCAACGGCAATACGGGCGCGCTCACTATGGATACGGGTTATATTTCCGGTTTCCATCTTAAAAGTAAAAGCCTCCTGAGCGCCGGTGCGGGCATTAGTTATGATGCAGTATCAGGTATCATCTCTTCGTCTTTTGTACCAACCAATTACTGGAGTACCAACGGCAATGCCGGTCTCAACAGCGGCACCAATTTCCTCGGCACCACCGACGATAAACTCCTCGTGATGAAAGCCAACAACACCACCATGCTGGAAATGGGACGCCGCGCAACACTGGGCCTGACCCAGGGCTACACAGACTACAACAACGACGACGAAATGCTGGTGCACATGAAATCGGCCATCCAGTTCTTCGCACCTGCCGCCCAGTTTTACAAACCAAAAATTTATGTGGATGCAAGCGGTAACTTCCGTACCAAGGGAAGTTCAGCCGGCACGGACTACTTCGAGTTTGGTGCAACGGGTACCAACAATGATGGCGGATTTGAATTTATTATTGGTGACGATGGAGACGAACCAATTGTTTTTAAAAGTTATAATTACCTCACGGGTATGTCGGAAATGATGCGTCTTCAAAGTGGCCGTATGGCTATCGGGTCGAATGCATTTAACGCATCCAACCCGGAAAAACTGCTGGTTGATGCCGGAGCCACCTCCTCCTACAACCTGATGACAGGTAAGGGATCGATCAATAATTACCTCCAGATAAACGTGCAGAACCAGTCAGCCGGAAACCAGGCAAGTTCGGATATAGTCGCCACCTCCAACAACGGCGATGAGGGCTCCAACTACATCGACATGGGTATCAACGGTGGTGGCTTCAACAATAGCAGTATGCCAATGGTGAGTGGTGCAAACACCGCTTACCTGTACAGTACCGGTAACGACTTTTCCATCGGGAATGGTACCACGGGCATGAACCTCCGTTTTTTCACGGGCGGCTATGCTGCCTCCAATGAGCGCATGCGTATCGATGGTTCGGGCAACATAGGACTGAACACCATCACACCCGCGGCAAAACTCGATAATGCCGGTACTTTTAAAATGGGCGCTGTTGGCAGTGTAGAAAAGAACCTGATCAGTTTCCAGTTTTCTGTGGGGTCAAATACAAACGTACCCGGACTGGCTATCACCGGCCTTGGCACGGTTTACACACCCGGAGCTGCGGAGATACTATACACTCTTCCAGCCGCGGTGCAGCCTTCATCAGCCCGCGGTACGGTAACCGTTTCCCTTGATAGCGACCTCCCGACCAGCTGCAGCATTGCGTCGGCCAGGCTGGTCAGCGCCACGCAGATCAAGATCAGGATCCTCAATACGGGTACTGCATCCGGTACCATCACCACTGCAATGAAGTTTTACGTTACGATAACAGAATTTTAATGAATGCGGGGACTCTTTATTTATAAAATTATTTTTGCATTGCTGGTACTGGGTATCCCTGCCCGCAGTTCTGCGCAAAAAGGATTTTATGTTCCCAAAGGCGGCAAAGTTTTTTTTACCGGTGACACCTCGACAATCTTTTCCAATGTGATCAACAACGGTAACCTGGGAATTGACAAAAAAGCCACTGTTAATTTTAAAGCAGGTACCTGGGAAAATGATCCGGCTGCAAAAATCACGGATGCCTCTTCAGGTGGAACGGGTACGACCGGCGAAGGCGGCTG
>SDZZ01000740.1 GCA_004173255.1 Chitinophagaceae bacterium
GGACATATCACAAAAGACGGTGGCATAGCAGGGCCAAAGATCCTGGAACACATGGTGGACACGGTTTTGCAGTTCGAAGGCGACAGGCATTATGCCTACCGCATACTGCGCACGTTGAAGAACAGGTTTGGCAGTACTGCCGAACTTGGCATTTATGAAATGACAGATGCGGGTATGCGTGCAGTCACCAACCCAAGCGAAATACTGATCACCCAGAAAGAGGACCAGCTGAGCGGTATCGCCATTGCAGCAACACTGGAAGGACTGCGTCCATTGCTGATCGAAGTACAGGCACTGGTTACCCAGTCGGTCTACGGAACACCGCAACGCACTGTCAGCGGATTCGATCTCCGGCGCATGCAACTGCTGCTTGCCGTTCTTGAAAAACGGGGCGGTTTCCATTTCGGGGTAAAAGACGTTTTCCTGAACATAGCTGGTGGTTTAAAAATAGAAGACCCCTCTATTGATCTTTCCGTATTGTGCGCGTTGCTGTCTTCTTATGAAGACGTACCGATTCCGCAGCACACCTGTTTTGCGGGCGAGGTTGGACTAAGCGGCGAAATCAGGGCCGTCAACCGGATTGACCAACGCATCGCCGAAGCGGAAAAACTGGGCTTCGAAAAAATCATCGTATCGAAGTATAACTACTCCAACAGAAAAAACAGCCGCGCCAAAACTTCATCGGCCGAATACAAGGGAAATATTGAAGTGATTACCATGGGCCGCGTGGAAGAAGTTTACCAGTACCTGTTTTAATACATCAGATCCCCGTTGTTTTTCACATGGTACAATCGCACTTGCTGATGAACTTCACGCATTATATAAAACAATGCGTTCAATCATCACCACCATAACCGAACCTTTCCTGCAGCTTTTATTCCCTCATTTGTGCGTGGGATGTGGGTACAACCTGCCGGCCGGTAATCCCGGTCTTTGCCCCGGCTGCCTGCTCGAAATGGCGGAAACCGGCTTTGCCGGGCTTCCGGGGAACCCGGTGGAAAAAAAATTCTGGGGGAGAATCGGGATCCGGTCGGCCACCTCGGCTTTTTATTTCCGTACCGACAGCCTGATCCAGCACCTGATGCACCGGTTCAAATACAAGTCAGACCAGGAACTCTGCCTCCATCTCGGCCGTATGCTGGGAAGCAGCCTGGTGAGCTCCGACCGGTTCCGGGCCGACGTGCTGGTGCCACTGCCCCTCTTTCCCCGGCGGGAACGAAAGCGGGGCTACAACCAGGCAACCCTTTTGTGCGAAGGCATCAGTGCCATTACGGGCATCCCGGTAGAATCCCGGGTAGTACGGCGCACCATGCATACCGAAACGCAGACCAGCATGTCGCGGACGGAACGCTGGCAGAATATGGAAGGGCATTTTGCGGTGGAGGAACCGGGCCGGCTGGCGGGTAAACACGTTCTGCTGGTCGACGATGTGGTTACAACCGGCGCCACCCTGGAAGCCTGCGGGCAGGAACTGGTCAAAATTCCTGGCGTTACGCTCAGCATCGCGACACTTTTTTATGCGGCGCAGGTG
>SDZZ01000741.1 GCA_004173255.1 Chitinophagaceae bacterium
GGTATCAAGGGAGGGTCTGGCGGGGGATTCCGCCCGCGAAGCCCGGAAAACAGACCCGCCCCACGCTCCAAGGGCGGCGCTGACCAGCAAAACGGCAACTTGATATTTCATGCGGAATTCCCTTGGAACTATCAGATTTGTTTTTTCATGTCACGTTTCGTTTTATGAAAGACAACGGCCGGGCCAGGCCTGTTCATTATGGGAGGGAATGATGAGTGAGAGCATCGGCACACCCGGAAAGCGCAAGGGGGGATAATCCGTTCGGAGTTTTTTTGCCTTGGAAAGAGAGTTACGGATTATGGGCCAGGGCCCGCATCAATGATCACTCCCGCAGACCCTTTCAGAACTCCGCATTCATCGGGAACCAGCCCAGGCCTCCGCTTTTCCCACGCAAGCTCCCCTGCCCTGCTATAATCTCCGCTTCGTTTGCCGGCCAGTCCCTCCCGCAACACCTGCCCAGTCCATTCCCGGAATGGCTTCAGCCAGACCGCCGGGCCATGCGCCCATCCAACCGGGCAACGATAAGCGGAATGGAGCAATCATTCATTTTTATGGTAAACTTGAATTCTCGCCCCCGTGTGTTATCCGTGGATATCAATATCAACGTGACCTGCTGGTTTTGTTTGCCAATAATTCAATTTTTCAATTTCAAAACCTGTTCATTACATCAGTATAAAACAGCTTAACCATTCGGGGGAAATACCCAAAAATTAACCAATAAATGAATCGCACATACAAAAGCCTCACCATTTGCGGAGCATTACTGGCTGCAACGGGATTTAAATCAGAGGCCGCCAATGCCTCTGTGACCCATGTCTACGGTCTCAGTGGTCTCTCCAACACGGTCACCCTGTATGACGCCGACACCCTGAAGCCGTTCGGCAAGGCGGCTCCATCAAATGGCTGGTTTAATTATGATCTCGCCTTTGACAATACAGGACGCCTCTTCGGAACCGGCCACCTCAATGGGGGAGATGCTCTGTTGGAGTATGACCCGGCCACAGGCGCGGTTATCAATTCCGCCGCCATCACGGGAGACATTTCCACCATGGCGGCGCGGAATGGAATCCTTTACAGCCTCACCGGTCTGTCCAACACCGTCGTGATGTATGACGCCGACACCCTGAAGCCGATCGGCAGGCCGGCTCTTTCGAATGTCTGGGGTCATTATGATCTCACCTTCGACAACGCAGGACGCCTCTTCGGAGCCGGCTACCTCAACGGCAGGGACGCTCTGTTGGAGTATGACCCGGCCACAGGCGCGGTTATCAATTCCTCCACCATCACGGGAAATATCATCACGGTGGCGGCGCGGGATGGAATCCTTTACAGCCTCACTGGCCTGTCCAACACCGTCGTGATGTATGACGCCGACACTCTGAAGCCGATCGGCAGGCCGGCTCTGTCGAATGTCTGGGGTCATTATGATCTCGCCTTCGACAATACAGGACGTCTCTTCGGAACCGGCTTCCTCAACGGCAGGGACGCTCTGTTGGAGTTCGACCCGGCCACAGGCGCGGTTATCC
>SDZZ01000222.1 GCA_004173255.1 Chitinophagaceae bacterium
CGTAAGCCCTTCCCTGAATTTTACCAGCGACTGCTCGACCGGTATAATGTAAAACCGGAAGATGCGGTGTTTATCGATGATAATTTCCGCAACGTGGAAGCAGCGCGGAAAATGGGTATAGAGTCAATCCATTTTACCTCGCCGGACAATCTGAGGGAAGAATTGAAAAGGCTGGGAGTGTTATAGTGCGCCACACCTGTAGTGCCCTTAACGGCGCGGCTTTCAAAACATACAGGGCGAATAAGCAGGTCAGCCAGGACGGCCCGATAACTATCGTTTCTTCTGCCTGAACGAACGGTCATAATAACCCGGTTCTTTTTTCCTTATCCACTCCACAAATTCACGAATTGATTGGGAGGACTGGATCAGGTCGATCGTATAGTATTTCTTTTTTAATTCTTTCTCGGTGAATACCCGGTGGATTTTGTCATGGCAGATCTTGTGCAACATGACCGTAGTGGTTCCCTTGCCGCCTTCGCTCACTGGAATGAGGTGGTGCTTCGTACAAGGCTCCGCCAGCTCGCGACCGCAGAGCGCACAATCTTTTAAACTTCCTTCAGGCATACGGTTTTAACCTGCAACCATCATTCCATAAAGCGGAAACCGGCGGGCTTCAAGCAATGGCAACAACTTCAAAATTGGGGTGCAGGCTTGGTCGGAATCGAACAACAAACATCGAAACCGGCAAATTGCCGTCTGCCTGCAAATACAGGCAAGATGCATTGCCATCCGGAACCTATTCCATCACCGGCCTCAGCCAGCGCTCCATATCGTTCCGGTCCCAGCCTTTGCGTTGCAGGTAATCCTCAAACTGGTCGGGTTGTATTTTCCCAACACCAAAGTACTGGCTCTGCGGATGGCTGAAATACCATCCACATACCGAAGACGCCGGATACATGGCGAGCGATTCGGTTAAATGGATACCGGTCGCTTCTTCGCCACCGAGTAACTCAAACAGTTTATATTTTTCGGTATGGTCCGGGCACGCGGGATAACCCGGTGCAGGGCGGATGCCCACATATTGTTCTTTGATCAGTTCTTCATTGCTGAGCGTCTCATCTTTTACATAACCCCAGAATTCCTTCCTGGTGCGGCTATGCAGGCATTCGGCAAATGCTTCGGCAAACCGGTCAGCCAGCGCCTGCAGCATGATCTTGTTATAATCATCGAGCGCCGCTTCAAACTTCCTGATATGGGGCTCTATGCCCTGGATGGTCACCGAGAAGGCACCGATGTAATCCGTTTCGCCGTCTTTCAGCAATTCGGCAGGTTTGATAAAGTCAGACAAACTCAGGTTAGGTTGCCCCGGTGCTTTCTGGATCTGCTGGCGGAGTGATTCGAGCCGATGGGATTTCACACCATCCCTTACTTCAATTGTATCGCCTGCCACCTTAGATGCAGGCCAGTAACCCACCACACCCTGGGCAGTCAGCCATTTTTCATTTACGATCTGGTCCACCAGTGCATTGGCATCGTTATACAGCTTAGTTGCTTCCACCCCAACTTTCTCGTCCGTCAGGATCGCAGGAAAATTCCCGTGCAACTCCCACGAAATAAAGAAAGGCTTCCAGTCAATATACTCCCGCAGTTCAGCCAGGTCGTAATCCTTAAACACCTTTGTACCGGTAAATGCCGGCGTGGTGGCTTCATACGCCTCCCACCCAATTTTCACATGGTTTGCCTGCGCATCTTCGAATGGCAGGTAAGCCTTCACCACTTTTTTATTATCAAAGTCGTATTTCAGTTTGGTGTACTCCACCCCGATCTTTTCGAGGAAGGAAGTCTTCTGGTCGTTCAGTAACGAACCGGCAACCGTTACACTACGACTGGCATCCAGCACGTGAACCACCCCGTTGCCGTACTGTGGTGCAATCTTGACGGCCGTATGCATCCTGGACGTGGTGGCACCGCCAATCAGCAACGGTTGCTTCATGCCACGGCGTTTCATTTCATGGGCAACATTCACCATTTCATCAAGCGATGGTGTAATCAATCCGCTCAACCCGATAATATCTGCGTTTTCTTTCTCGGCAGTATCCAGGATTTTACCGGCCGTCTGGCGGGCCGCGCCCTCCTTCTCGGCCTCCAGGTAGGGCTGCAAGTAGGCCACCGCTTTCTTCATCACGCGGGCCGACTTCACCACCTGGGGCAGGAACATTTTACCCGCACCAAACAGGTCACCCACCACGCTCATACCCGCCATCAGCGGGCCTTCTATCACTTCAAGCGGGCGGGGGTATTTTAATCTCGCTTCTTCCGTATCCACATCGATGAAATCGGTTATACCGTTGACCAGCGAGTGTTTCAGCCGTTCTTCCACACTGGTGCCACGCCACAATTCATCCTTTACTTCCACTTTGCCCTTTGCCTTTACGGTTTCGGCAAATGCGATCAGCGCTTCAGTGGCTTCGTTGTTATCGTTATTGCGATTGAGGATTACGTCTTCGCAGAGATCCCTCAGTTTTGGTTCTATCTCATCATACACCACCAACGCGCCGGCGTTTACAATGCCCATGTTCATCCCCGCCTTGATAGCGTAAAACAGGAAAACAGAGTGCATGGCCTCGCGTACCGTTTCATTACCGCGGAAGGAGAAAGAAAGGTTACTCACCCCGCCACTTACGCCGGTTAACGGCATCAGCTCCTTGATGCGGCGGGTAGCATTGATAAAATCGTTGCCGTAATTGTTATGTTCTTCCAGACCGGTTGCAACCGCAAAAATATTCGGGTCAAATATGATGTCCTGCGGATCAAACCCAACCTGTTCGGTCAGGATTTTATAAGCGCGGTGACAGATTTCCACCTTGCGGTCTTCCGTGTCGGCCTGGCCTTTTTCATCGAAAGCCATCACGATCACCGATGCGCCATAGGCCTGGCAGATCTCTGCCTGTTCAATGAACTTTTTCTCCCCTTCCTTCATGGAAATGGAGTTGACTATACATTTTCCCTGTACGCATTTGAGTCCGGCCTCAATGATCTCGAACTTGGAGCTGTCGATCATCAGCGGAATTTTAGCGATATCGGGTTCGCTTTGCACCAGGTTGATGAAGTCACGCATGGCCACCACGCCGTCGAGCAGCGCATCATCCATGTTCACGTCAATTACCTGGGCGCCACTTTCCACCTGCTGGCGGGCAACACTCAGTGCTTCCTCGAATTTGTTTTCTCGGATCAGCCGTGCAAATTTTTTGGAACCGGTAACGTTGGTGCGTTCACCGATATTGACGAAGTTGGTCTCCGGGCGAACCACCAGTGGTTCCAGACCCGACAGACGAAGGAAGGGTTTAATATGTATAGTCTCGCTCATAATGATCAGGCCAGTTCTTTATCAACCACCGGCAATTTTCTTGGTGCAATTTTGCGCACGTTGTCGGCGATATGTTTGATATGGTCCGGTGTTGTGCCACAACAACCGCCAACAATGTTTACGTATCCTTCTTTTGCCCAGTCTTCCAGGAAATGACCGGTCTCTTCGGGGTTTTCATCATATTCACCCATGGCATTTGGCAGACCCGCATTCGGATAAGCAGAAATATAACAACCAGCTATCTGCGATAACTCCGCAATATGTGGTCTCATCTCTTTCGCCCCAAGGGCGCAGTTGAGCCCAACGCTCAACGGGCGGGCATGTGCAATAGAAGTATAAAATGCTTCCAGCGTCTGGCCACTCAGCGTACGACCGGATGCATCGGTGATAGTTCCGCTGATCATCACCGGCAGGCTCTGCTTACCGGTTTCGCGGAAGTATTTTTTTATGGCGAAAATGGCACCCTTGGCATTGAGCGTGTCGAATATTGTTTCGATCAACAGCAGGTCAACCCCGCCATCGACCAGGCCCTTCACCTGTTCGTAATAGGCATCCACCACCTCATCAAATGTGACGGCACGGAAACCCGGGTTGTTTACATCGGGCGACAGGGAAAGTGTTTTATTAAGTGGTCCGATGGCACCGGCTACCCAGGCTTGTTTGCCCGACTGGCGCACGGCCTCTTTCGCACATTTTGCAGCGGCAACATTCAGCTCATACGCGAGCGACTGCATATCATAGTCGGCCATTGCAATCACCGTACTGCTGAAAGTGTTTGTTTCAATGATGTCCGCACCTGCATCGAGGTACTGTTTATGGATCTCGGTAATGATGCCGGGTTGTGTGAGGTTCAGCAGGTCATTGTTGCCCTTCACATCAGAAGGCCAGTCCTTGAACCGTTCACCGCGATAATCCTCTTCGGATAATTTATAACGCTGGATCATGGTGCCCATAGCACCATCAATTACAAGGATCCTTTTTTCGAGTTCCTGGGAAATTGTATTCATGCCCTTTCCAATTTATTCCCCCGCCGCACGGGCGGGAAACCGTTTATTGTGATCTTGCCAGCGATGAATTGTTTGTCATTATAAAATGACGTGAACCTTCGCAAGAGCAATCTGATCCCTGAAGGATATCCGTTTGACTGGATAAACCTGGGCAGTACCGGGGTCGTCGATCTATAAACGTTGGAAAAAACCTGCGGGAGAGTTTTTTGACGTCTATTAGTTCATTTTCCATCCGGGATTACCAGGGATGCAGGCCGAACAATAAACAAATCCGCCTGTGACGGGCAAAGCTACTATAAGTTGGGGGGAAAAACAAAACGGGCCGGGCCGTTGTAGAACCATCGGGCTGATCCCACGCTTCGCTCTGGATGACAAGGAACCATTGGGCTGATCCCACGCTCCGCTCTGGATGGAAAAATTAATTATTTACATATCGATCCACCGGCAGCCGGTTTTGTAAACTGCGGGCAAGGGTCATTTCATCCGCATACTCCAGTTCGCCACCGAACGCAATACCACGGGCAATGGTAGTGATCTTCAATGGCTCGCGGTCTGGTGCCGCCGTCAGTCGTTTCTGGATATAATAAATGGTGGTATCGCCCTGGATCGTAGGGTTGAGGGCAAAGATGAGTTCTTCCGTATTTTCTTCAGCCACCCGTTTCACCAGGGATTCGACATGCAGCTGTTCCGGTCCCACCCCGTCGAGCGGGGAGATGACCCCGCCAAGCACATGGTATACGCCGTTAAATTGCTGGGTACTTTCGATGGCGATGACATCGCGGATCGATTCCACTACACAGATGGTTTGCTGTTTGCGGCCTGGATTGGCACAGATGGAGCAGGTATTGCCATCGGCAACGTTAAAACAACGCTGGCAGAAACGGATCTCACTCCGCATACGGGAGATCACCTCGCCAAAATGGGTTACTTCCGCCGGATCCTGTTTCAGGAGGTGGAGTACCAGTCGCAGGGCCGTCTTTTTCCCGATACCGGGAAGTTTGGAAAACTCGTTCACTGCATTCTCAAGAAGGGCGGAGGAAAACTGCATGGCACAAAGATAACAGATTAAAAAACTCAGCGGCCCGGACGCAGCGGCTGGCCGTTTGCCGGAGCTCCGGCGGGTACACCTGCCGGACGTTTGGGTTTTGCCTGCCCCCTCAACGCATTGAGGTCAATCTCCAGCGGGAAATTGCTGTTGGCCTTGATGTTGATGGCACGTTCAAGCGGCTTTACCACTTCGGGCTGTTGTTTTTTCACCGGAAACTGGCCGGGATCCCACACCCCATTGCCGTTACGATCTTCGAGCAGGCGCAGCCCATAATCACCCGGCACAAACAATTCCCTGGTCAGGGTAGCGGAGGTAATCGGGAACGAAACAATCACCGTCTCATTCTGGGTAAACTGCAGCACGGGGTTTTTGCTCAGGTCCAGGTTCCTGAAACGCAGGTTCAGCTTGCCATAATCGGCCAGCGCCCTTGTCTTGAAACTGACCGTATCGGCTTTCAGCAGTTGCTGGCCAAGGGTGTCAGTAGCAAAATCCTGGGGTAAAATAAAGCTGTAAAAGGTATTCGGGATCCACTCGTATTCCAGCGTGTATGTTTTATTGAGACTGTCAGGCACCAGCCGGTAATTGGTCAGCGGGGTATAGCTGCTGTCTTTCGTAAAAAGCAGTTTGGTTGAATCGAGTGTCTTCAACGGCACTTCAAACGTGAATGAGAATTTCTGCAGCAGGTCCTGGTTGTCTTTCAGCGAGGTCTGGAACTTGATGCGCCTGTCGCCCGCTTTAGGCTTCTGCTGGGCCACAGTAGTGGTGGGTTTGTTCAGATCCTTGATATCATAGGCGTTCAGCGACACGGATGGGGTCTGCGAGCTGACCAGTACAGCCGAATCATGGAATGCAAACAAAGCAGTCTTGTTCCGGTACTGGTAACTGCCGCCACCTGATTTGATTGCATACACATAAAAGGTATCGGGAGGAAGATTCCTGAACAGGAAGTTGCCAAGGCCATCGGTCTTTGTAATATAACGTGGTTCCCTTTTCAGTACTGCGGAATCATCGGCCGTGTTATAAAGCATAATGGTCATGGTGGTATCAACCCCGCCGGTCTCCGCTAGTTTAACGTTACCGGAAAGTTTCAGCGAATCGATGTAGCGGCCGGTGGAAAAAGTATAAGTGAACTGGCGGTAAGGATTTTTTTCATTTACATCCACAATGGTATTGCCGAAGTTGATGCTGTAAGTGGTGTTGTCTTCCAGGCTATCCTTCAGCCGTACGGTCACCGTGTTCAGGTGACGGGTAATCAGCGGGCTCGACTTGGGCAGCGGGGATACAATGACGTTGGTCTGCGGGTTGTCCAGTTCCACATATTCATCAAAGGTCATCGTAATCCTCTTTTCACCAAACCGCAGTGTACCGTTGTCTGGTGTGGCTTTGACCAGCACGGGTGGCAGTGAATCGATTGGTCCGCCCAGGGGCGGCACAATGGTTGCGCAACCCGGCGCAAGAAGCCCGGTGAGGCCAATAACAACCGCAAAAAACAGGAATGTCAGGATTGATCTACCGCGCATAAGTGGCCGCAAACTTAAGCCGAATAAGGACAATGTTTTGCCAATAATCCGATAAATATTGGATTTAGTCCTGCTCCCCGGGCTCCTCCTCGATTTCATGAAGGGCCACCGCCAGGTTGTTTTCCCTGACAAAATTGCACCAGTGGCAATCTTCCTTGCCGCAGCCGGTATAAAAATCGCGATCCTGTATTTTGTTCCATACAATGCTGATCTGGTTACTCACGGTGGTGATGTCATTGGGTCCAATCACCACGCGTTCTTTCCGGTATTCTTTTTTGTTATCCGGTTCAATAAAATCGAACTCGGCGGCAGTGGCGGTCCAGTCGCGGGCACCGTAATTATCAACCAGGATTTTATAAAAGGGTCGCCTGTTTTGTAATCCACCACCGTTACTTCCTTTCCATTGAATTCGAGTTTATCCAGTTTCCCTTTGATCGGGACTCCTTTAACGATCACATTGCTGATGCGCCGTTCAATCACCACCACCTTGTTAAACTGGCCAATATATTTATCATAATAATTTTCCAGTACGGTATGGCCATATTCAATGCGACGGTCGAATTGTTCTTTGGTAAAACTTTCCCGGTGTTTATGCAGGTACCATTCAAAATCGCTGATGAAGTCCTGCCTGGACGGGAATTGTTTATTGTTTTTATCGGTGGCCGAACCCGCCAGCATTTTTTCAAAAAGGCGTTCCAGCGCGTGGTGTACGGCCGACCCGAATTCCGTTGCCTCATTTTTTGGGGAAGGGATCCGGATCAGGTTTTTATAATAGAACTCCAGCGGGCAGTTGAGGTAGTTGTTCAATGCGGTTACGTTCATCACAAACTTATCCAGCATGCGGGAGATGATATCCTCTTCCATCTGGGCGATCTCGGGCGATTTTTCTTCAAACTCAAGTATGCTGAAAAGGTCGAGTTCTTCTTTCGGGATCACTACCACCTGGGCAGCAAGTAATGGATGCTCATCCTGTATTTCGGCAATAAACATGGAAGGCTCCAGTTGTTTCCCATCCTGTTTATACCCTGCATAGGAAATATACAGGTGTTGTTCGGCCCTGGTGAGTGCCACATAGAACAGCCGGCGCAACTCTTCCTCATCGCGCGATTTCGGTTGCGAACTGAACATGGTGTCGGGAAGCGAGTACCCACCGGACGGTTTCCTTTTTTTCTCCCATGAACCCGCATTACAACCGGCGAAAAATACATATTCAAACTCAAGGCCCTTGGACCCGTGGGCGGTCATCAGGTTTACCCCTTTATCCGTTCCGCTCACCTGCACCAATGGCAGGCTGATGCCTTCTTTTTCCATCAGGGCAATCAGAGAAACCAGTTTGTCGAGATTCAGTTGTTTATCACGCTGTGTTTCGTCCTTGATAAAATCAAACAAGGCGGTCAGCACCTGCAGGTCATCGTGCCGGGTAGGCCCGTCCATTACGTGTTTCAGGATCCCGGTTTTCCGGATCACCTGTTCAAACAATACCTGTAGCGTGGTGTTCGGAACGTCGGCAATGAGGCCTTCGATGATGGTCGACACATTCTTCAATGGCTCCGGCAGACCGGTATCAAAGAGATCGCGTCTGGGCTCGGCCGCCTTTTCGGTCAGCAGCCGGCGGATCGATGTTTTGCGATCGGAGAAATGACGTTCCGATACTTCGATAGACAGTTTGGCAATTTCAATCGGTGGAATCTTAAACCAGCTGAAATGCATCAGTTCAAATAACATTTCATCCCCGCCATAGGGCATGTCATGTTCGGCCGCCAGGTAACG
>SDZZ01000223.1 GCA_004173255.1 Chitinophagaceae bacterium
GAATAATATGCTTAATGAATAATAATCTGGCCGTCTTCTTTCGAAACGCGCACCAGCAATGTTTGAGAAATAACCTGCAGGATCACATCGAGTGATTCCTCATTGAACGTCACATTCAATGGCAACTTGCGCAACCGTTGTTCGCCGATCACAATCCTGGTGTCATATGCCTCATTCAGCTTGTCAACCAGTTTCCACAGTGGTGTGTTATCGCAGATAAATGTGCGGCTTACATAATAATTATAAAGCTTGTCGTTCGAAGTCATTTTTTCCGTCACCGAATCCTTATTTACCAGGATGCGCTCACCAGCTGTCAGCTGCTGGATCTTCCCGTTGCGGATTACCTGCACCACCCCGGTTTCCACAATGATCTCCGTAGTGCCGCCCGAACTTTTTACGTTGAAAGAAGTCCCCAGCACTTTCACCTCCACATCATTCACATTTATGATGAATGGTTTTTCCTTATCGGGTGTAATCTTGAAGAAAGCCTCGCCTTCCAGCTTCACGGGTCGGGTTTTGCCTTTAAATTTTTCCGGATAAGTAATGGAAGAATGTTTGTTGAGGGTCGCAACCGATCCATCGGGTAACGTATCGGCCTTTACCAGGTTGGTGGTTACCACCGCAAGGGTTTGCACCCGACTGGCCGGCTTAAAAATAAACAGGTAACCTGCAAATGCCGCACCTAATACCAGTATGATACCCGCTGCAACACGCCACATCCCGGACCGCTGTTTATAAGGCGCTACCCGGGCCGTAGGCTGGATCCGTTGCTGGAACCTTTGCCAGGCAATGTTTTCGTCAATAGCTGTTACCGGCGCCAGTTCAGCCGTTCCTTCCCAGATGCGGCGCAGCTGGTCGAAGTGTGACTTGTTCGCAGGCGAAGCATCGAGCCAGTGCCGAACCTGCGCCTGTTCAGTGCCGGTAGCCTCGTTGGCGAGGTACCGGATCAGCAGGTCATCCATATCGTTTTCAAATTGATTCAAGCGGCTTAGTTAACAGTTAGTATTATCCAGGTGAGTAATAAAGTAATATATTCAGCCAGTTTGCCACGCAACACCCGCAACGCTTTCCCCATCTGGTTTTCAATCGTTTTAACCGATAGCCCCATTGCATCTGCAATCTCCTGGTACTTCATGTGGTCAAAGCGGCTCATCTGGAAAATGGTCCGGCACTGTTCGGGCAGGTCGTTCATAGCATCACGGATTTTTTCCGTCAGTTCCGACGCCAGCACTTTTTCGGAACTCGATTCTGCATTCCGCTCTCCCTGGCGCACGGCATAAGACGCATATTGCGCCATCACCTTTTTGTGCTTCAGAAAATTGAGACTGTCATGATAAACCGAACGATAGAGGTAAGCTTTCAGCGAAGTATGGATCGAAAGGTCGTCCCGTTTTTCCCAGATTTTGCAGAACACCTGCTGTACAATTTCCTCCGCCTGGTGTGCATCTTTCAGGATGGTGAAGGCATACGCATTCAATGCGTTGAAATGCGTTTTGAACAGCTCTTCAAAGTTGCCTGTCCCCTGCGGGGACAATGTTCTTATGACGGCGGTACTGCTTTGTTCCACGGTTAAGGTCCTATATCCTGCCTCAAATATAGCTGCTCCCAATCTTGTGCGATTTGGGAATAGGACAACCGGCAAGTTAGATACCCCTATGTGATGGAAAAGTTATTTTTCTGAGACCACTGGCCTTACTCGTCGGGCGCCCGCCGCCATAACCTGCGATCAGACCCTTAACTCCGGAACGTTTTTGCCTTTTTTATCGCCTTCGCCAGGATCCCCACCGCCTGTTCCAGTTCGTTCACATTCATGGAGGCAAAACCGATCCTTGCAAAATTGTGGGTGAAATGCGGATCCTGGAAATGTTCACAGCCACTACCGATGGTCAGTCCCATTTTTGCAGCTTCGCGCGTAACTACCTGACGATCCACCCCATTTTTATACTCCAGCCACACGGCAAAGCCACCATCGGGAATCGTAAAACTGATCTCCTTCTTCAACTTTTCAGCGAGCAGCCGGCACAATACATCCCGTCGTTCCTGGTAAAGTTTATTCGCTTTTTTCAGGTGCCGGCCGATGTCCCCGTTTTTAAGGAGGTTGGCCATCGCTTCCTCCAGCAGCTGCTCACCCTGCCGGTCGATCAGCCTGCGTAACCTGGTAGCCTGCTCCACCAGGTTCTTCGGGGCAATCATAAAACCAATCCGCAATCCCGAAGCAATCGTTTTGCAGAATGACCCTACGTACACCACGCACCCATGGTCATCCGCACTGGCCAACGGAAGGATCGGACTGCTTGAATAATGGAAATCATAATCGTAGTCATCCTCCACAATGGCGAACCGGTAAGTCCGGGCCAGTTCGAGCAGCCGCATGCGCCGTTCGGACGATAAAGTCACCGTAGTTGGCTGGTGATGATGGGGAATCACAAACAGCATCCGGATCTTTTGTTTTTTACAAAGTGCTTCCACTGCATCCAGATCCATCCCATATTCATCCATCGGCACGGGTGCAATTTTTGCACCTGCCTGTTTGAATACTTCATTGGCCATCGCATACCCGGGGTCTCCCACAACTACCGTATCACCCTTGTCCAGCAGCACCTGCGCCACCAGGTACAGCGCCATCTGGACCCCTTTGGTAATCAGGATATCATTGGCTGTAACATGCATGCCCCGCGTTTCAGAAAAGAATTTTGCGAGTTCAGTCCGCAGGTTGAGTGATCCCTGCTCCGGACCATAGGTCAGGTACTTTGCATTGACCCTGCGTGTGGCCAGCCGCCGGTACTCGCGGATCATCAGTTCAAGAGGCGCCAGTCGCGTATCGGGCGAACCATTGTCAAACTCCAGGTGACCAACAGGCGGAGCCACAAAAATATCTTCACAGATTACCCGGTTTTCGTCCACGTCAAAAAATGTTTTACTCGCAAAGCCTGTCAGGGACTGCATTCCAGCCAGCTTCCTCGGCGCTACATTGGGCAGGTTTCTCGCTACGAAAATCCCTTTGCGGGGTACTATCTCAACCCAGCTCTGGGCATTTAATTCATCATACGCCGCCACCACCGTTTTACGATGCACATTCAGCGACTGGGCCAGCACCCTGCTTCCGGGCAACGCTACTCCCGGCTTCAGCAGGCCTTTACGTATGGCGTATACCACTTCATTGGCTACCTGCAGGTACACCGGTACCGGCAGTGTTTTATCGATGCTGACGAGGCTTTCTGTTAAGTTCATCTGGACTATCTGGATTGTTATTTCTGGACTACGTGTATAGTCCACCAAGAACGTAATTTTAAATCACTAAATCAAAAAAGATATGAAAGCGGTTAAGCCCTCCACCTTGTTAATCGTGATTGCATTTGCCACGGTGTACGTGGTCTGGGGCTCCACTTACTTCTTTATCCGGATGGCGCTTGATGGTTTTCCGCCCATGATCCTGGGCGCGTTGCGTTTTGTTGCAGCGGGGCTGATCCTGCTGACCTGGTGTTACCTCAACGGCGAAAAACTGTTTGACAAACGCAGCATCAGGACATCCACCATCAGCGGCCTTTTCACCCTGTTCATTGCAAATGGCATTGTCATCTGGGTGGAAACATTCCTGCCCGGTGCAATGGTTGCCATCATGGTTTCGGCCAATCCTATCTGGTTTGTGATCCTTGACCGGACGAACTGGAAAATCAATTTTAAAAGCCGCACAACCCTACTGGGCCTGGTGATTGGGTTTGGCGGGGTGTTGTTACTATTTGGCGAGGCATTTACCCGTTCTTCAGGGACCGGGATCGATGGACAACACCTTATTGGTTTACTCCTCCTTATTGTTGGACCCATTGCCTGGGCAGGCGGTTCGCTTTATTCAAAACGTGCTTCTGCCGGCGTGCCCGCTGCTGTGAATACCGGCTGGCAGATGATGGCTGCTGGCTTTGCATTTATCCCGGCAGGTTTCATCAACCATGAATATGCTACATTTGATATCAGTGCAGTACCCTTTCACTCGTGGATGGCATTGATCTACCTCGTGTTCTTTGGTTCCATTGCCGCGTTCAGTGCATATGTCTGGCTGATGCAGGTACGGCCAGCCACACAGGTCAGTACCCACTCCTATGTCAACCCGGTCGTTGCAGTATTGCTGGGTGTATTTTTTGCGGGCGAAACCATCAGCGGGCTGCAGGTAACCGGCCTGGTGGTGATCCTGGTCAGTGTGTTACTGGTTAACCTTGCCCGGTATTCATTCACAAAAAGTTTGCACCGACAACCTGCACAGCCCCTCCCTGTGAAAACAAACGATGCCGTGCTCGACCCTAAACTCTGCGGCGTTGATTCCTGATAAAACTAATGTTGCGCAACCATGGACACTGCTTTAAAGAACAGGATAACCTCAATTGATTTCCTTCGCGGCACCATCATGATCATCATGGCGCTGGACCATGTACGGGACTATCTGTACCAGGGATCATTTTTTTATGACCCGCTCGACCTGACGCAAACCAGCGGCATCCTGTTTTTTACCAGGTGGATCACCCATTTCTGCGCACCTATCTTTATGTTGCTTGCAGGCACCTCGGCCTTCCTGACCGGCCAGCGGAAAACAAAAAAAGAACTGTCCGCTTTCCTGGTAAAACGTGGGCTGTGGCTCATCTTCCTTGAACTGGTTGTGGTCAACTTCGGATGGAACTTCAACATTACATTCCCGATGTTTTTCTTTGTCACCATCTGGGCACTGGGCGCAGGCATGATCATACTCGCTGCGTTAATCCATTTACCAAAAAAATACATCCTGCTGATCTGCTTACTGTTCATTGCCGGGCATAACCTGCTCGACGGCGTTCATGTGGAGGGTAACACGATGGAAGGATTTGGCTGGTCGCTGTTGCATGACCAGCGCTTTTTTACATGGCAGGGCAAATCATTCCTGGTGGGTTATCCCATTGTGCCACTTATGGCCATCATGCCCCTTGGATATTGTTTGGGTGAATGGTATCGCAAAGGTTACAACGCCGTTACCCGCCAGAAAAACCTGATGCTTCTTGGAAGCGGGTGCCTGTTGTTGTTTGTGCTGCTCCGTTTCATCAATGTGTATGGCGACCCGGTTCCCTGGACCACCCAATCAAACAGCTTTTATACATTCCTTTCCTTTCTTAAGGTAAACAAATACCCCCCTTCGCTGCTCTACCTCTTACTCACGCTGGGCGCGGCGTTCCTCTTCCTGGGGCTGACGGAAAAATCTAAAGGTGCCATCGTTCGCATTGTCTCTGTTTACGGTCGCGTTCCCATGTTCTATTACCTCATACACATTTATATCATCCACCTGCTTGCCATCATTACATCTGCTTTTATTCCGGGGCAGGACTGGCAGGTCTGGATCCTCGAAAAACCGATCTGGTTTAGTCCCAACCTGAAGGGCTATGGGTTCTCTCTCCCCATCGCTTACCTTATCTGGATCGGCATAGTAGCCGGGCTTTACCCTTTATGCAAATGGTACGACAGGTACAAACAGACCCATAAAGAAAAATGGTGGCTCAGCTACCTTTAAACATAGATCGCAACGGCAGCAACCCGGGAAATATCAGGAACGCCTGTGCCCGTATTTCTCTTTAATGACGTCCTGTACACTGACGTTCCTGATCTTGCTCTCCAGCCATGAAATCACATCCAGGTAGGCAAAGGCCCTTGTCTCCAGCGGGTTTCCTTCATATTTTTTCAGCTTGGCCAGCAGCTTTTCGAATTCCGGTTTCAATGCATGCGCACCCACGCGGAACGACCGGCGGAGGAACACAAACATTTCCTCCTCCACTTTACTGAGGTTCTCCATTTTTGCCATAAAGCGGTAAACGGATTTGATCAGGTATTCGAGCAACTCAAAATTGCCGAGTTCGTAATGGGCAATCAGGTGCAGCAGCCGCGAGTAACATTGCAGGTCGGTCCGCAGGTCCGATTTATTCTGTATAATCCGGTTTAAATAATCAATCGCTTTTTCATTCTCCCCGCTTCCGAAATACAAACTCGCGATTTTGTAATAAAACACCAGCACGCGATGGGTATCGAGGTAAATACCATATTCTTTCAGCATAGCCTCCAGGTGCGGCACCATCAGCAAACCCTTGTTGAACGTGCCTTGCAGGAAGTACAGGTTGATGCGTGCCGTATACAGGTACTGGTAGGCCAGTATGCGGTTGTTATCATTCTGGGTAACCAGTTTCGTTTTGGCAAACTGCTCAAATCGTTTGAGCGCCTCCTCCAGTTTTTCATGGTTCATCAGGTCAAAGTGGGCACTCATCAGGTTGTGCATTCCCTTGATATAAGCCGCAGTTTCCACCGGCAACATTTCAGGAAATGACTGGAACAGGTCAACCCATTTCTGGCAATACCGGTAATACTGTAAAAAGTCCAGCCGGATAAACGCATACCAGGTGTAACTCTGGTACAAATAGATTTTCTCATAAAACCCTTTTGCCAGCACGGCATCGGCGGGTAAGTTCTGCTGGAAGAAATCCTGGATATTGGCAATATCCTTCTGGTTGCGGGCATGGCCATTCTGGATATACCAGCTATACAGGCTCAGGGCAAGGTTCGACAATTTGTTGACCAGCGTCACCTGCTCGTTCACCTGGCTCGATTCGAGCGTCAGTTTCTCCGCCCGGTCCTGCATACTCCGGGTGATGTACAGCGTTTCGATTTTTTTCTCAAAAAACAATGCCTGCTGCAGGTACGTCAGCTGCTGGTGCTGCCGGGCAAGTTCCTTCAGTTGCCGTAAAGACTTGAGGCTCTGCAGGTAAAGCCCTTTGTTGAACAGGATCCGGGCATGATCCATCCACTCATGCAGCTGCAGGTCGATATTGCTGTCGTCCTTGATCAGCCGGAGGCTGCTCAGGATCTGTTTATACAGGTGCGCCTTGATATTGGACAGCTGCTGTTTGCTGATTTCCGGGTTCTTCTTCAGCAGCAAGGGCTCGTCGTAGTCAGCCATTTTGTCAAGGGCATCAAATAACTGGATGGTCTTCAGGTTCTCCCCCGGGGCGTTTCGCTTGACAAAAAGCTTGAAATTGCGCTTTTCGCTCTTTTCCAGCGATTTAATTAACTGAAATAAGGTGTCGGTCGAACGGTTGGGCATCGTAATTCTCCTGATTTAAAATCCTTTACTGGCAAGGGTTACAGGCCATTTTGGCCCATTTAAGCGGTGTAAATCCCCCTCAATTTAGGTTTCCCCCCACCCTATATATTAGGTATTTTAGTTCTTCTATTATC
>SDZZ01000742.1 GCA_004173255.1 Chitinophagaceae bacterium
GACCCTGTACCAGCTGGAAGGGGATGGAAAGTGGACAGAAATCAGCACGGATCCGGCGAAAATAAATACGACACTGGCAGCAGCACCGGATGCAGAGATAGTGCTGCTGCTGCACGGTATCATCGGCGATATGAAAGCCATCACGTCTGCGCTGAAAGCGGTTGGCACATTCTGTACCGCTACACGCTTTGCACTGGCATATGATTATGAAAATCTCGGTACATCTATATCGGACACCGCAGGTAAACTGGACAAAACGCTTGTGGAATGCGGGTTTGGGACCGATGGGCATCATCATCGCATCCGCATTGTTGCCCATTCCATGGGCGGACTGGTAGCGCGCTGCCTTGATGAAAAAGCAGATGGTTATATACAGGAGCTCATCCTGGTGGGCACTCCCAACGGCGGATCAGAAATAGGTGACCTGAAAAAATCAGCTATGGGACTATTGACGCACGCGCTAAACGTTACCGGCCCCATTAAACTGGTGATCACCGGTGTGTCCTTCCTGTTGAAAAAAATGGATGTGGATCCGTTGAAAACCCTCGGGCAGATGACACCGGGTTCTGCATTCATGGTGCGGATGGCCGGCCTCCGGCCAAAGGTGCCGTGCTCGGTAATGGGTGGCAATACTTCCCTTCTTAAAAACGGATACAATGGCGATGACCCCTTCCTGAAAAAACTGGTCAGCGTTGTTAAAAGGGAGATCGTTTATCCGGGACTGACCAATTTCCTGTTTGAAAAAAAACCAAACGACATGGCCGTTACCGTCGACAGTATGAAAATGATCCCCGGGTTTGATCACACCCGGTTTTATGAAATGGTCAGCGATCATGTGTCCTATTTTACCGAAGGTACCTGCCAGCAAAAAATGATTGACCTCTTAAAAGCCGGCAGGGCCGCGGAAGTGGTAGCCTGATAAAGCGGTGATGACTGCAGGTAAGCGAACCCGCAGAATGTTTGATAACCGTTTTTCCGGAACCAATGAAGATGAACAACGACCGCTGACGAGGAAATCAGTCAACGACCAATTATCCGGAACTGTATACAACCAGAGTAACCGCGGATACCGTAGCCCGATAATAAAACTAATCAACCTAAAACCTTACCATGGATAACAACTCAACCACCACCGCCCCCGGCACCACCGCACTGGATGTGCCTCCAACTTCAAAGGGATACTCGCTCCATATTGGTCTCAACAAGGCCGATCCCAAACATTATGGCCCCATGCCGCAACTGAAAGCGGCGATTGCCGATGCCACGTTCTGGCACCGGTACGCACACGAACTGGGTTACCAGTGCGACATCCTGACCGATGAAGACGCCACCGCGGAGGCGGTAAAAAATAAAATTGCGGAACAGGCATCTCGGCTGCAGCCGGGTGATATTTTTTTACTGACCTATGCCGGGCACGGTGGGTTAATCCCGAATGAAAAGCCGGCCGGATTTGACAATGAACGAAACGACCAGACCTGGTGTCTCTACGATCGCCAATTACTGGATGACGAGTTATACGA
>SDZZ01000224.1 GCA_004173255.1 Chitinophagaceae bacterium
TTATAGGAAAGCAGTGCAGACGCTTTAACTGTAGTTATTTTACGGAAGGTTGCGCCTTCGGTCGACTTTTCAATTTCAAAATAATCAGGGTTGCTTTCGTCCGACACTCTCCACTCGAGCTGAAGCCCACCCATACGTTGTTTACCGGTAAAACTGATGAGGCTGATCGGCAGTACGCTGTTCTGGATGGTATTGAAGGTGACCCGGTTTACACCATTCTGTTCATAATATTCCAGCACAAAATTATAGTTGCCGCTGGCCAGGTTGACGGTGTACGATGTCGATGTGTAACTATGCGCCGTCCAGTTGTTGATCACCCAGGTGGCTCCTCCATCAAGACTAAAGCGGTACCCGTCATCGGCACCCACAACAAAAGTATAGGAACCCGCAGGAAGCGTTTTGGCCAGGCGGTATCGGACGCTGAAGTTTTCGGTTGTGATGGGGCATGAACTGGTGGTGTAGGTAACGTTATCCCCGCCAAAGTTCTGGTCAAATGCCGGGTTGGTTGAAGTTCCCTGCGTCACCATCCCTTTATACGTATTAAACGCGGTGCCTTCGTACACATAACCCCTCCAGATGTTGCTGGTACCGTAGGTAGCCTGGTTTTCCGAAGGTACACAGACTGCACCAAATGAAAATGTAACGCGGTTGGCACCGGTATTCTCGCGGTACTCGAGGATTGCATTCACGGTTCCGCTCAGGGTCAGGTCAACCACTGTACCCGTATATACACCGGAATTAGCCCATTGGTCAATAACCCAGGTGGCACCCCCATCGAGGCTCAGCCGGTAACCGTCATCGCCTGCAAGCGTTACCCGGTATGTACCATTGGGTACGGTGCGGCGCAGTTTATATCGGACGCTGAATGTTTCTGTCTGTACCGGGCAACCATTGGTAGGGTACATAACATCATCGCCGCCAAAATTCTGGTCAAAAAAAGGATTACCTGAAGCTCCCTGGTTTACATAACCGACATAACCGGTAAAATCAATATTGCTATACACATAGCCGATCCACACATCATTCGTTCCGTAAGTGGTCTGATCGCCCTGCGGTGTGCAGGATTGGGAGTGGGAGAAGGTGCTGAACGCCACCATGGCGATCACGCTGAGAAAAAGTTGTTTCATACAATACGGTAGAGGGTACTTGTTGCGATTCTTGGCGGATCACTTAGTAATCCATCCATGCCGCAAATGTAATTTCCACTTAGTGATTGTGCAAGTCCCCTACGTAAAAACTACCGTAATTTTTCAGCACATCTACGTTGAATAAGCGGTAAGGCTACCAGATTCAATGAATTGCACCAAAGAAAAAAATGTGAAAATGTGAAAACATGCCTCGTCGTAAAAACCCCTGCAACGACCGTCCAGCCGCAGTTCCAGAGCCAACACACGTGGTTTTACGATGGGCAACTGCGTGCCGGCGTCATCATGATAGCGACGATCCTGCCTGCTAGCACTCACTATCCGGCAGAAAATGTTGGCTCAACCAAAGGCATTGCCAGAAGACCTTTGCAAATCGACCCTGCCAGGTCATCGCTGCTGCATTTTCCTGATCGCCTCTACCTCCGACACGGTTTTTATTAAACCATCACCGAGCACGCGGCTTCCCTTTGCCGTGATTACAAAATTATCTTCCACCCGGAAGCCGGACAGGTTGCGGAATAACGGCAGTCGTTCATAGTTAATGAAGGAAGCAAGTTTTTTTTCCGATGTCCACTTATCTATTAAAGCCGGTATAAAATACAGCCCGGGCTCAACCGTCAATACAAAACCTTCCTGCAGTTCCTTTCCCAGGCGAAGTGATTTCCACCCGAAATCTTTCCGTTGAACGGTTACTTCATCATACCCCACATATTTTTCACCAAGGTCTTCCATATCGTGCACGTCGAGTCCGAGCATATGACCAAGCCCGCACTGGAAAAACAGCGTATGGGCACCGGCTTCCACTGCTTCGTCCGCATCACCGGTCATGAGTCCGGCCTGCTGCAGCCCGCTCACCAGTTCCCGGCATGCGGCGCGATGAACATCCAGGTACCGGATCCCTGGTTTTAAAAGTCCTTTTGCTTTTTCAAAGGCACCGAGCACTACTTCATACATTTCGCGTTGCAGGCTGTTGAAGGACGAGGACACCGGGTAGGTACGGGTGAGGTCACCACAGTAATGCATTGCTGTTTCGGCACCTGCATCGCAAAGGATTACCTGTCCCTCCTGAAGCACTTTTGCAGTCGGATGGTTATGCAGCACTTCACCATTCACCGTATAAATAACCGGGTACCCGATACGGCCACCAGCGCTGGCACATAGCCCTTCAATGAGTCCGGCCACTTCCCTTTCCGATTTACCTGGGGCTGATTGCTGCATGGCCGCCATCTGGATAAAATTGCTGGTGTTTACTGCCTTGTCCATCTCGGCAAGTTCTTCCGGCGCTTTCACCGAACGCTCGGCCACTACGGCTTTAACGAGCGGTACTGAAAACTTTGCGGGCACTTCGGCAGTGGACAGCCCGGTCCAACCGGCAATCTTTGCCAGGTTATCGGCCCTGTATGGTGGCAGGTAGTGTAACACCCCGGTGCTGCGCCGGATGATACCTGCAAGAACTGACGGATCACCCGTCCGTTCAATGCCGCTCATCGCCGCCAGGTCCTGCAATCCGGTCTGGGGGCCGGTCCACACTACATCATCCATTGTTGCCTCTATCCCATACAGACAAGTCCATCCTTCGTCACAATGGATCAACAGGGCAAGTCCCGGACGGTCGATCCCCGCAAAATACAGGAAGCTGCTGTCCTGCCGGAACGGATACACATTGTCGCGGTAGTTCATACTGCTCTCTTCATTTCCGAGCAACAGCAACACCCCCGATCCAACGTCTGCCATTAATTTTTTTCTCCGCGCAACGTAAATCTCTTTTTTAAACATAGATGCCTGTTATTGTCACCTGCCACCACCCGGGCAATGGGTGCGGAGATAACTGGTAAAAAGTTCACGCAGGTGGTCGGACGTACCGGCACCTTCGCTGATGCTATGTGTGCGGTTGGGATAACTCATCATCTGAAACTGTTTACCATTTTTCACCAGTTCATTGATCAGCATTTCCGTACCCTGGTAATGCACGTTATCATCACCTGTTCCATGGATCACCAGCAGGTTACCCTTCAGGTTCTTTGCATGTGTAATGGGTGACCCCTGCACAAATGGTGTCCTGTTCTCCTGGGGTAAACCCATGTAACGCTCCTGGTAAATGTTATCATACAACAGCTGGTTGGCCACCGGTGCAATAGCAATTCCCGTCTGGTAAAGATCGGGGTACTGGAACAAAAGATTAAGCGTGGTGGAACCGCCACCACTCCATCCCTGCACGGCAATGCGGGTACTATCCACAAACGGCCACTGGCGTACAACCATGGCCGCCATGGCCTGGTCGCGGATATTAATAATCCCTATGTTCTGGTAAATAGCCTTGCGCCATGCCGCCCCTTTTGGTGCCGGTGTTCCCCTGCCATCAAAACTCAACTGGATATATCCATCGGCAGCCATATCTCCCTTATACAAGCCTGTACCGGCCGAACCAATTGCATCCTGCACAGTAGTGCCGGCAGGTTCGGTATAAACGGTAAACAGAACGGGGTATTTTTTGGTTGAATCAAAATTTGACGGACGGATCATCCATCCATCGAGCGTAACACCATCAGCCGTTGTCACGCTGATCATTTCGGTATGCCCGCTCACCTTCATGTTGCGGCTGGTTTCCCGGATGGTTTTGTGGGCGGGCAAACTCACCCACTCCGACACGGACTGGTTTTTATGGTTCGAGAAACGATGGCTGGCAAACTGGCCCGTGGGTGAAAGCTGGTAGCTGTGGGTACCCTGCTGGTCAGCGGGCGACAACAGCTCTGGCTTCCCTTTGCCGTTAAGCCTGGACCGGTAAAGGTATTGCTGCGTGGCATTGGAAGGTGATGCGAGATAATAGATGCTCCCTTCTTTTTCGTTTACTGCCAGCAGGCTGATGAGATCAAAGTTGCCGGGCGTAACCAGCAGTTCGGGTTTACCGGTAGTACTTACCCGATAAAGATGACGCCACCCGTCCTTCTCGGACAATACCAGCAACGATTTTCCTTTATCAAGCGTTTTCCATCCATTGCCTTCTGTCGGTATTACATCGATCCACGAATTATTTGATTCCTCATACATTACCGACGCTTCACCCGAAACCGGGTTGCACCGGAAAATTTTTGCCTGGTCCTGTTTCCGGTTCAGCTGCTCGAGTAATACATAACTACCATCGTCCATCCATTCCATGGCAGGTATATAATTATTGCCCGGATCACCAGGTACTGCCATCCATTTTGTTTCAAGGGTAGCAAGGCTGATCACCCCTACCCTGCAGGAGGATGGCGGTTCGCCGGCCTTCGGATATTCCACCGGAACGGTAAACGAATACACGGAGTCGGTGTTGTTAATCAGCAGGAAATCGCGGATGCGCGAAGCATCCAGTTGCCAGTAGGCGATCTGCCGGCTATCGGGACTCCACCTGAATCCATCCCTCAGTCCGAACTCTTCTTCATAGGCCCAGTCGAATGTGCCATTGATGAGCCGGTCAGTCCCGTCTTTTGTCAGCCGGGTAACCGGTCCGCCGGCAAGGTCTTCCATATAAATATTGTGGCTGCTTACATAGGCTACCGATTTACCATCGGGTGATATTTTCGCAAACATCAACGACGAGGAAGGGAGCCCGGCACCAAGCTGTCGTAACCGTTTGCTGGCAGTATCCATCACCCAGTAATCGCCCCGGGTATCTGCCCGCCACACTTTTTTGCTGTTGGTATAAATAAGCAGCCAGCGGCCGTTGAATTCAAAATCACGGATCACCAGTGGTGCAGCACCCGCAGGTGTCAGCCCGGCCGGATTTACCAGTACCGTTCGCTGGAAACCAGGAAGGGTATACTTCACAATTGATCCCTCCTCGGCCGCATAATAGGACTGTCCGTCAGCACCCCATTTGATGCCCCGCTGGGCCATCAGTGAACCTGATAATAACAACAGTACAAAACAAAACGAGGCGGCTGCAGGAAAGAGTAAACGCTGGAAAGTCTTCATATTTTTTACATTAAGGCTTTTCTACAAGAATGGGCTCCACATAATACATGAAGCGGATATTTTCGGGTGTCAGCAGTGCAGCCTGGGCGGCAGTAACTGCACTGTTTTTCCATCCGGTCCCCGGCAACAGCCGGATGCGGGTATTACTGCCCGACAACACAACCGGCAGGTTGAATCCTTTCACACAATTGGTATAGCGGTAGTATACCCTGCCGCCGCCGACGTAGTATTCCAGCTTTGGCACCTGAATAGTGCGGAGGTACTGGTCAAACACAGGCTGGTAGTTAAACCCGCCCTGTTTTGAAACATATGCCTCCACCTGTTTACTGGTTACGGTCTGGTGGTAAAAAGTCCTGTTCAGCCCCCGTAGCAGCTGCGTGAATTTTTCATCATTACCCATGCTGTGGCGGATGCTGTGCAGCATATTACCGCCTTTGGGATACATATCACCGCTACCCTGCGCATTTACGCCGTATACCGGTATTACGGGCACATCGTTCTTAATTCCCTTTCGGGTTCCATAGTTATATTCATTGCTGGCTTTAACACCAAATACATCTTCCACAAAAAGTGTTTCGCTGTAATTGGTAAAGCCTTCGTGCACCCACATGTCGGCAAGGTCTTTTGTAGTGAGGTTATTGCCAAACCATTCATGCCCGCTTTCATGGATGATGATAAAATCAAACTTCATTCCCCAGCCATAGCCCGACATATCCCTGCCACGATACCCGAACTTATACCAGTTACCATACGATACGGCACTCTGGTGCTCCATACCCGTGTGTGAAGTTTCGATGAGCTGGTAACCGTCTTCATAAAATGGATAAGGGCCAAACCAATGTTCAAAAGCTTTCAGCATTTTATGGACCTGGTCGGGCATATAGGATTTTGCCTTTGCTTCATTATAATCCAATGCCCAGTAAGTAAGATCCAGCCGGCCTTTTTCGCCCTGGTATACTTCTGAGAATTTTTTATACATGCCGATGTAGGGAATGAGACAATAGGTACTGATGGGGTTCACTACTGCCCATCTGGTTGTGCTGGTTCCATTATTGTTGTTGCGGGTAAACTGCAACCGGCCATTGGCAATGGCCACCAGTGTATCGGGAGCAGTGATGGTGAGTGATGCGCCCTTATCGGGTTCATCCGATTGATGGTCTTTGCAGGGAAACCAGACCGATGCACCGAGTCCCTGGCAGGCAACCGTCATCCACGGCCGGCCAAGCGAATCTTTTGCAAAAATGAAACCTCCGTCCCAGGGTGCACGTATAGCTTCGTGCACTTTGCCCTGGTAACTGATGGCAACCTCATGGTCCGAACCCTTTGCCTGGCGAGGCATAGCCAGCATCCAGACGGATCCGGATTTCGCAAACGCTATGCTGATTTTTTTATCCAGTAATACGGCAGTGATCTGCAAAGGCTCCTGCAGGTCAATCTGCATGGATTCCAGCTGCGCGGCATCGGTAACCCTGTACACAATAGTACTGGTTCCCTTCAGTTGTTTATTGGAAAAATCAGGTTCAATGTCGAGGTCGTACCGCTGCACATTCCACCAGGCCCGCGCGGGGTTGATACTGCCGCGAAGCGTATCGGCAATACTGAACTTCTTTGGCGCCTGCGTCAGCGATACTGTTGCCAGGGCCGAAGCAAAAACAGACAGGCACAGGCATTTATAATTTTTGTTTGTCATTATTCAATTTTAAAGCGGGGCAGTAACCATAAGATTTTTTTCCGGCGATGTCATTCCACTTTCCATTCATGGATGCCGGTGGCAAAATCTACCGGCAGGTTCAGCACCAGGCGGAGTGCATTGGTGGTTACCGGTTCAAAACGGATCTGGTTATACTGATCCTTGCTGACTGTATCCTGCGACACAATTTTTACGGGTAACCATTCATTGCCCGACTTATACTCCAGCTTCCACGATGCAGGGATCCTGCATCCGCCAAATGGTCCATCATCGAACCAATATACTGATGATCGGGAAACAACAGCCGGCTTTTCAAAATCATACTGCACAAATTCCTCGGTATTCTTTTTCGGCCACCAGTGCAGGTAGCTGGTGCTTGCATCGCGCGAATCGGTCGGATCATACTGGTCATTCAGCGCCTTCAGCATTCTTT
>SDZZ01000743.1 GCA_004173255.1 Chitinophagaceae bacterium
CGAATGGTTCGCGCGGGCCGAAGCGTGCGACGGGTTGATGGCAGCCGTTTGGGAAAACGACGCAGTGCAACCGGACATCAGGCCGGTTATGAGAAGCAGTTTAATTAAATTTTTATGCGTCATACTTTACAATCCCGTTTTCATTTAAGCATCGGATCATTGCCACTGTATTTAAAGTACCGGAAGGATGCAGCTGAACTGGTTGCCTGTCCGGACGAAGTTCCATACATACCATATAACACACCGGTAAAGCCCCCTGCCGTTTTGGTGCTCAGGAAACTGGCGTCCAGCTTATCTTTCAGCAGTTTCCATTTTTTTCCATCTGTCGAATACGAAAAACTGTACTGGTCCCATCCGGCGGTACAGCGCAGGTACAGCGGGCCTTTCGCTGCGAGTGTTGATTCTGCCAGCAGTTCCATTTCCTTTTTCCCCGGCGTTGACTGGTACAGCTGGATGGTTTCACCTGACGATGAAATGGATTTTGCCAGGAAATAAAAATGGGATTCATTCTGGAACACCAGCAGTCCGGCTTTTTCGTTGGCCGACCGGGGCGTGAATACCAACCTGGTTTCGGCTGTGCTGTTGAGGTGTTGCTGGCGTTTGCCGATAAAGGAAGGGTTGGAAAAATCCATAACAGTTTCGGGTTTCAGTTGCAGGGTAAGACCCGCATCGGCCGATCTTGAAAAAGCACTGCTGTCGGGTTTACGCATAAATAACAGCGAAGGGTCATCGTTTTTACGGAAATCCACGGTGTATGAAAAATTGCCGGACTGTGGAAGGGTTCCCGGTTGTTTGTGTTCAGGGAAGGCAGCCGTATAACTGTATTGTACTTCCTGTTGTCCGGGATTGATCACCGGCCAGTCGTTCTGCCATTCCACCGGTGCTATGAAGGTTTCCCTTCCGGTGTTGTAGTAGTCGCCTTTGTATGGTCGCACCGCAAGGAAGATGGCATATGTTTTACCGTCAGGCCCTTCCACCAGTTGGGCATGCCCGGTGGAGGTGACCGGGTACTTCCGGTCTTCGGGAAGATCGCGCTGCGTAAGGATCGGATTTTTATCGAATGGCACATACGGTCCCCACACTGATTTGCTGCGCAATACCACTTCCGAATGATTCACCGAAGTACCGCCTTCAGCGGCATAGAGGTAATACCAGTCATTCCTTTTGAGGATGTGCGGGCCTTCGATCCAGACGGGTTTTTTGCTGATGTCCACGCCACCATTAACCAGTTGTTTCTCTTCACCGGTTGTTTTCAGGTTAGCGTAATCAAATTCATACATCCGGATGGTACGGTGGCCGGGGTACAGCGATTTATTTCCCGGCGGGTCGCTGTTGTACAGGATATAGGCCTTGTCATCATTGTCGAAATACAGCGACGGGTCAATACCCCTTACCTGTGGAAGTTTGACCGGATCACTCCAGGGTCCGGCGGGATTGGTAGCGGTTACCACAAAGTTGCCTTCATGATCGATATCTGTACAGGTAACATAAAAAAGACCTTTGTGATAACTGATGGCC
>SDZZ01000744.1 GCA_004173255.1 Chitinophagaceae bacterium
AGAGGTGGCAACATCGACGCTGACCCATTATTTACGAATCCTGCCGATAACGACTTTACAACATTAGAGGGAAGCCCGGTTCTGGAAGCAGGACGTAATTCATTCTATGCCCAGGCTTCTGCATTAACAGATTTTGGCGGCAATCCGAGGCTTCTTGGTGCCACGATAGACATCGGCCTTTATGAAGTTACTCCCCCTGTTTATCCACTATTGCCTATACGTTACGTAATAGCAAGCGGAACAGGAGACGGAAGTTCGTGGGCAAATGCATCAGGCAACCTTCAGTTGATGATTGACCAGTCGGTGGCAGGAAACCAGGTTTGGGTTGCGGCAGGTAGTTACCAACGCCCGGTGACAGGCCAGTATTTCTCTCTGAAAGAAGGCGTAAGTGTATATGGTGGTTTTGCAGACAACGGAAATCCGGCAATGGCCGATAGGAACTTCGCGACGAATGTTACAATATTGAGAGGTAATGGAACAGGCGTTCTTATGAACGAAAACGCCGGAGTAACGAGCGCAACTACTTTTGATGGTTTTACACTAACGGGCGGAAGCGGTGAAACCGGAAGCGGAATTTATAACCAGTATGCTTCTCCTACGCTATCGAACCTTATCATCAACTATAATACTACAAGCGGAAACGGTGCGGGTATATACAACAATGAGTCATCGCCGGTTGTAATAAATACATTGATTGCCAACAATACTGCTTCACAACGAGGTGGCGGTGTTTACAACCGTAATTCGGCGGCACAACTAATAAATGTTACCATTTCTAAAAACGACAGTTCGCAATCCGGAGACGGAATCTATACTACGGGAACTTCGGCAACGCAGGTAAAAAATTCAATTATCTGGGATAACCCTAACAGTACAAGTCCATCAATAGCGTACTCAGGTGCCCCGATACAATTCACGCATTCAGTTGTTCAAAATAGCGGCGGAAGCGAAAACTGGAATAGCAGTATCGGCACAGATAATGGTAATAACATTGCCCTTGACCCACAATTTATAGGCGGAGGTAATTTCAATCTCCAAAACGGCAGCCCTGCTATTGATGCAGGTAACCCGGCATTATTTACAAGCACTACTTTAACTGATGTTGGCGGAAATCCAAGGACTTTTGGAAATACCATAGATATGGGTGCTTTTGAGGAGCAGGGGCAAACTACATCTTACAGCATCCGCTACGTTAGGGCCGGCGGAACCGGAGACGGTGGCACCTGGAGCACAGCTTCGGGCAACATCACGCAAATGATAGCACAGTCGGTTTCCGGAAACCAGGTTTGGGTTGCGGCAGGCAATTATCAGTCATCAGCCGGATACTCAATTTCTTTAAAAGAAGGTGTATCGCTATATGGTGGTTTCCCTGCAACTGGTAACCCTGCTATGGGAGACAGGAATGCAGCAGTCAACATCACCACTTTAACAGGTAACGGCAGCAATGTTATTAGCAATGATAACAATGCAATTACCAACGCGACAGTTTTTGACGGGTTTACCGTTACAGGCGG
>SDZZ01000225.1 GCA_004173255.1 Chitinophagaceae bacterium
TAGATCATACCAGAATAACAGTTGGTAACAATCGGATCCTTTGATCCGCCGATCAGCTCATAGACCGGTTTTTTCAGGATCACGCCGGCAAGATCATGCAGGCAGAAATCAAATGCATAATTGGATTCAGCCAGCACACCGATTGAAGGGTCAAACAGTTCAGCAACCGTTTTTCCTTTCAGTGTATTGAACAATTCGGATGCCTTGGATTGTTCACCGCGAAGCAATCCCAGTCCTTCCGCTCCTTTGTCGGTGACCAGGGTGCAGAAGGTTACGCGGGGTCCGGTACCATGCACACCCAGCCGTGAATTTTTGCCCACCAATCTTGGGTATTTCAGCTGTACGTCGCGAAAGCGCACTTCTTTTAATTTATGATAGGAGAGCTCAGGATCTGACGGAATAAATAAGTCATTCGCAAAACCTGTTGCCGGAAGTAGAAAGGCGGCTGAAGCTGCGCCAGTCAGGCGCATGAAATTTTTCCTGTTCATATGGCGTTTTTAAGGGTGTGCTGCTAAGGTAGGGCATACCGTTTAAAAAACCGGTCGTCTGCGTTGGAGCCAGCCGGTTGAATATTTATAACATACCGGTGTTTAAGCTAGATTTGCGCCATGGATGCACAGAAAAAAGAAGCCGCGGTAAGGGCTACCTGGTTCAGCATTATTGGCAACACACTGCTCGCGCTGATCAAAGGCCTTGCTGGTTTTTTTGGCAATTCCTATGCATTGATTGCCGATGCAATCGAATCAACTGCCGATATCTGTTCATCTTTCCTTGTGCTTTTCGGGATCCGCTATTCAAGTAAACCGGCAGATGAGAACCATCCGTATGGACATGGGCGGGCCGAACCACTGGTTACTTTTGTGGTGGTGGGGTTCCTCACTGTTTCCGCTACTATCATTGCCTATGAGAGTATCAGCAATATCCGTACTCCACATGAATTACCCGCACCCTGGACGCTGATTGTGCTCGGTGCGATTATTATCTGGAAAGAAATCTCCTACCGGGTAGTGATCCGCAAAAGTAAAGAGACCAACAGCTCTTCGCTCAGGGCCGATGCCTGGCATCACCGCAGCGATGCCATCACTTCAGTTGCGGCCTTCACCGGTATCAGCATCTCCTTGTTTATGGGAAAAGGGTATGAAACAGCCGATGACTGGGCGGCGCTTTTTGCTTCTGGCTTTATCCTTTATAACAGCTACAAAATATTTCGTCCCGCATTGGGCGAAATCATGGATGAAAATACGCATGAGGAACTGATCAGTGAAATCAGGATGGTGGCGGTGACGGTGCCCGGTGTACTCGATACCGAAAAGTGCCTGGTGAGGAAAGCCGGAATGCAATACCATGTTGACCTGCACGCTCATGTAGCCGGCAATATCAGTGTAAAGGAAGGTCACGAGATTGCGCATCTGTTAAAGTCCACCCTCAAACGCGTGATACCCCAGCTGGGCCAGATCCTTATTCATGTGGAACCCGCGGGGTAGCTGACAAGGGTCAGATTTTTTAGCGGCCGAATCGTGAATCGCTGCTGAATGACAACAAAACTTTAATTCCGTTCGCGCGCGGGATGATGTATAATTGCCTTGTGTACAGTACAAGGGTTTACAACATTATTGCCGCCTGCTGCCGTATTGGTATCATCATCTTTATAGTGGTGTATGTGATAGCTACCCGATATTACCCCGGCGGGTCCGACTTCGACCGGTTTTCAAAAGGATTTGACTGGTTGCATAATTACTGGTGTGAATTGCTGGCAACAAATACGAAAACAAGGGAGGTCAATACAGCAAGGCCGATTGCAATCGGTGCATTTATATTACTGGACGTTACCCTTACCATGTGCTGGTTGCAGGCATCGTTTCTTTTTTCCCGTGCTTCGGCATTCCGCTGGCTGGTCATCATTTGCGGCGTGTTATCGGGCATTTCAATGTGTTTCCTTTCTTCCCCTTCGCATGACCTGGTCATAAATATAACCGGTGGATTTGGACTAACCGCACTTGTTCTTGTGCTTGCTGGTTTAAGGAAAAGGAAGTTCCAGGTTGCCTTCTACGCAGGGATTGCCTGTATATTCCTCTTTTTTCTGAATACTTACATCTACTACACCGGCAACTGGTTTAACACACTCGCCGTTGTGCAGAAAATTTCCTTCGCGGCATTTCTTTCCTGGTTCTGGATGATTGCCGGCATCGCGAAGCCGGCGGGGCGGGTATCGCAGTGAGGTGAACCGGGAGAACAATTATTTTTTCCCGGCGTCACCGGGCGGAGGTTTATCATGGTCAGCATTCCTTAACATTCGCGGTATAATTTATCATTAACTTTGTTGACGCTGGTTAAAACCGGCGCGCGACATGATGAATAACACACTGATCGTTCCCGCAACAAGCAGGTTCTCCAACAGGGCCGACAACTATGTTAAATACAGACCGGGTTATCCTGAAGTTTGTTTTGATTTCCTGCAGGAAACCCTGCAGCTCGATGCCGGTTCAACAATCGTGGATATAGGTTCGGGTACAGGATTGTTTGCGGAGCCATTCCTGGCAAGGGGTTTCGAAGTGACAGGTATTGAACCCAATGATGAAATGCGACGTGCGGCGGAGCACCGGCTGGCGCGATATCCGGGCTTCCGGAGCCTGGCCACAACAGCAGAGGAAACAGGACTTCCTGATGCGAGCGCTGACCTGGTCACCATTGCGCAGACGTTTCACTGGCTCGATGCGGAGCTTACCCGGAAAGAGTGTGTGCGCATCCTGAAACCCGGCGGTAAAGTAGTAATGGCGTGGAACAGGCAGCTGCAGGTTTCCGATGTGGAAAAGGAATACACTTCCCTTCGGGAAACGTACCGGCTCACTCCGGCCACCGGGCGATCAATCGATATAAAAGTGATCAATCGTTTTTTTGATCCACTTTCCCCGGGCAAGCATACATTGCCCAATCCACAGCTGCTCAATTTTGAATCCCTCAAAGGACAATTGCTTTCCAAAACATATATTCCCCTTCCGGGTGATGAAGAATACGAACGCATGATCGGGGAACTGATCCGCCTTTTTGTGCGGTCAAATGAAAACGGGTTCGTCAAAATCGACCACGAAACCGTCCTCTATTACGGAACTCCATCCAGCCATTAATGATCGCCTCTATGTTTTTGCTGCTGATCCGTTTTTTATGGTGGGTGCCGCAGGTGATTGCCGGGCTGGCCGGTCCCGCGTGGCTGCTGACCGTTTATTGGCGTCGCTCCGTCAAGGAACGTCGGATGGCCCTGATGCCTGAAGAAGATTTTGTACCCTGACTTGCCGGGCTACCTGCTTCCGGCAACGCTACACCCATCGTTCCGTGACTTTTCATGCATTACGCACAAATGCAGTAAAAATGCTATCTTCAGGCACGTTCTTCCCAACCCGAAAACCATAATCGTGCAGAGGGGTTGATCTCCAACCAGTGGTTCCCATTCCAGTCGTCTTTCAGCCGTACTTTCCGGATTAAGCCTGCCTATAAAAATTAATCGTGCGGAAGTGCCGTGGTACGTCTTGCGTCAACATGCAACTATAACCTAACATACTTATGGCAAAGACTAAAACAATTGTGCTTATCCACGGTAATTTCGTGAATGACAAGACGTGGTCGGAATGGAAACAACGTTATGAGCAGCGGGGTTATACCGTGCTGGCCCCAGCCAATCCCGGCCATAATGGCGACCCTGCGGCCCTGCGCGCAACGGTACATCCGAACCTGGTGCAAACGGGCTTTGTCGATATCGTCAATAACCTGGCTAAGCTGATTGACGGACTGCCGGAAAAACCGTTGGTGATCGGACATTCCATGGCAGGGATGGCGGCGCTCAAACTGGTCGAGAAAGGGAAGGCCGCGGCAGGTGTCAGCATCGACGGAGCCCCGCCCAAAAATGTTTTCCCACCGTTCCAGACACTGAAGACCGTACTCCCGGCCTTTGGCTTTTTTTCTTTCAAAAAATACTACATGGGCAGCCGGCAATGGTACGACTACTCTTTTTTTAATACCCTTCCACCTGAAGAAAGACAAAAGGCATATGAAAAGTTTGCGGTTCCTGAAAGTTACAAAGTGAGCCGGCAACTGGTATTAAACCCGTTTGCAAATATCAATTTCAAAAAGGCACATTGCCCCGTGCTGTTTATCGGAGGTGGCAGCGACCATATTTTTCCACCGGCACTAACCAAGACCATCGCCGGCAGGTATTCCGATGGAAGCAGTAAAGTGGATGTGAAAATTTTTGAAGGTAAAAGCCATTTCATTTGCGGTGAACCGGGCTGGGAGGCAGTAGCGGACTACATTATTGACTGGTACGAAAAGCTGTAGGTAACAGCCCGACTGTGTATTTCCGTACCCAGGCGGGTGGAATATGTGCACGGTTAACGTGGTGGCCGGGGCTGATGATCTGATCGGGCTGCCAGTGCCTGTTGGCTTGTTTAGCAACCGGAAAGAATTCGGCCGATCTTGTTCTACAACACGGCACGGATATAAATGTATCAGTTGGAGGTACATGGTTTGCATCACCCATGCATGCGCCGTCCACCATTGCCTGCCAGGCTCACTCTCAGCGAAAGCCCCGGGTTACGCTATTTCAGTTGCTTTTATTTGTATGTGATGCAGGGTGTTCCTGCCGGGTTCTCTTTGTCTGCACTGGCAAGTTACCTGGCAGACCGCGGCGTCGACTCTGCGGTGATCGGGTCTTTTATTGCCCTCGCGGGTTTACCCTGGATTTTCCAGTTTGCCTGGGGACCGCTGATCGACCGGTTCCAGTATTCACGCATGGGCCATCGTAAACACTGGCTGGTGCTGGCTCAACTGCTCGCATTTATGGCCTCCCTGTCACTCCTGTTCATTACCGATCCCACTAACCAGTTGAGCCGGCTGGGCGTTGTTTTCTTTTTCCATAGCATGTTCGCCTCTGTGCAGGACGGATCGGCCGATGCCATGATCATCGATATAGTACCCGCAGCCCAGCGGGGTCGTGCCAATGCATTCATGCGCGGAGGTTTCCTGGTCGGCACCGCTTTTGGGTCGGCCGTATTGTCGGTTGTTTTACATCGTAGTGGATTTGCCTGCGCAGCCGCGCTCCAGTCTGCCGTTTTGCTTTTACTTACTGTGCTTACTTTTTTTATAAAACTTAAACCGGGTGATAGCCTGCTGCCAGTTGCTGATCCCCATAACAGTCGTTTATCCCGTAAACAGCAACCCTCACTCAGGACCATGTTCCGGGGAATAGCAGCCGGTATGTTCTCGCCGCGCAGCCTTGGCTATTTCCTGATAGCCGCACTGGTTTATTTCTGCTTCAGTGTATTTATAAGGGCTTATTCCTTTTCGCTCGTGCGGGATTACGGCTGGTCCGGCGAGGGCCTCTCGGTATTGCAGGGAACCTGGGGCACTTTACTGATGCTGGTAGTGGTGTTGTATGGCGGCAGGCTGAGCGACAGGGTAGGGCACCGCCGGTTACAACAACAGGTGATGCTGGCCGTTGCGGTATTCCTGCTGGCGTTTTGCGCGCTGCATGTTTACTGGACTAATAGAACATTCACCACGGCCGGGCTGATCATCTGGAATTTTGCAGATCCGATGTTCAGTGTGGCCTGCTTCCCGGTGCTGATGGCCCTTTGCGTACGTCCCGTTGAAGGTTCACAATTCACCGCGTACATGGCACTCATCAATCTCTGCGATGTCCTGGGGTCATATGTTTCGGGATGGGTTTTACATTTGACTTCGCCGCATCAGCTCGGACTGTTATGTGGTTTTGTTATCCTGCTCGCGTGGATCATACTCCAGCGGAACCCCTCGCTGTATAAATCCGGCCCCCTCGTTACTGAATAACCTTCTGGCACCTGCCTTGCCTGTTATTCAATAACTAAAAATAAAATTCGGAATGAAGAAGGATGGGATGAACGCAACATTGTATGATTACCAGCAACGCGATCTGGCTCAATTATTCAAAGCCCTGGAAGGGGCAGGGCCTCAACACCGGTTACTTTACCAGTTGCCAACAGGCGGCGGGAAAACAGTAATGTTTTCCGAAATAGCACGGAAATTTATCAACGAGACCGGCAGGAAAGTGGTCATTCTTACCCATCGGCTGGAACTGTGCAGGCAAACGTCAACCACGCTCCGGAAAGCTGGCATCCGGAACAAGGTCATCAACAGCGATACAAAAAAAATTAATGAAACTTCCTTCGAATGTTATGTGGCAATGGTGGAAACACTCAGGAACCGCATTGAAGATGGCAAATTTGATACTTCGCAGACCGGCCTGTTGATTATTGATGAAGCGCATCATAATTCCTTCAGCAAGTTGTTTTCGGCATTCGATCACGCGCTGGTCATTGGTGTGACCGCTACACCACTCAGCTCGGATTCGGCGATCGCCATGCATGATATTTACCAGCAACTTATTATCGGGGAAGGTATTGAAGCCCTGATTAAGAACGGTTTCCTGGCGCGACCGACCACCTGGCGGTATGATGTGGAAATAAACAGCCTGGAAAAGGGATCAGGGGGCGACTTCACCATCAGTACCTCTGACGAATTGTATTCCTCCCCGGCCATGCTGCAACTGCTGATGGATGCTTATCAGTCACATTCAAAAAATAAAAAGACCCTGATCTTCAATAACGGCATTTTCACTTCAAAAAATGTTTGCCAGTTTTTTTCGGATGCGGGATATGATATCAGGCACCTGGACAATACCACAACCGCAGCGGAGCGGGAGAATATACTGCAGTGGTTCAGGAAAACCAGCAATGCAATCCTGACCTCGGTGTCGATCCTGACAACAGGCTTTGATGAACCCACTATACGCACCGTGATCCTCAATCGCGCCACTACTTCCCTGACTTTGTTCCATCAGATGATTGGGCGCGGTTCAAGATCCCTGCCTAAGAAAAAGACCTTTACCATTATTGATCTCGGCAACAACACCGAACGATTCGGGCCGTGGGAAGCAAAGGTCGACTGGCAATATATCTTCGACCATCCTGATGAGTATACTAAAAAAATGAATGAGCAATTATCGGCCGGAACACACCATATGCGTTCGGACCTGCGTTCGCTTTTCCCTGATACGCTTGAATTGTCGTTTGATGTACAGGCAGCTTACCGCATCGCGCTGTCCGAACAAAAAAAACCGATCAATGTCCTCCACGAGTCCATTCGCCAGCATGCATTGATGTGTG
>SDZZ01000745.1 GCA_004173255.1 Chitinophagaceae bacterium
GTTCTGTACTCATTGTCTAACAATTGCTGTTTTGGCAAAGAGGAAATCAATACAGGACCGGGTGCCGGGGACCGTGGCTATTAAACGACAACACTCTCCACCCTTTCATTTACCCTTTTAAGTGTTCCTTCCTTCTTCGCCGCATGCCCGGCCTTTAATAACAAGGTGCGGTAATCGGCTGGATTGATCGGTTTCAGGTACTCCGTGAACGATCGGCTGACTTTTCTGGGTAGCCCCATGTCGTTCATCAATGAGTCAAGGTGTAAGAAATTAAATGGTGCCACGCAGGTGCCACTGAATTCGGCAGATACAGGTCGCGATGTGTTGCGCCATTCTGCCATATACCTGATTTCTTTTTCCATTTCCAACGAGTCGGGTAAACGTAAACGACCCTCTACGTGGGCCAGCAACCAGTTGGCGGCGATCTCGGAGGTAAGTGTGCTGAACAAACTGGAGTTGAATCCTACAAATCCCAATGCCGGGATCTGCGGATGGATGATATTGCGGAATAACTGGTAACCCTGCTCGTTTTTAATCTTATCCCGGTAACGTTTTTCCAGGAAGGGGATCTCCTGCCGGAAACCGGTACCACAGACCAATACATCGATCTCAAATTTATTCCCGTTCGACAGCACCAGCTTTTTCCCATCGAACCCGACAATTTCTGCCCGTTGTGCGTTGATGGCACCACTGTGTACCTTTTCATAAAATCCTTCGGGAGCTACACCCAGGCTGCAACTGATCTGGTCTTCGATCCGGTGGGTTGGCACCATGTCGCATTTCTTCAAACGGAACTGGGTTTTCAATAACATCTCCAATCCGCGCCATTGGGCCCATACCAGCGGCTTGCCAACACTGTGCAACAGCTTCTGCCCACGGCTCTTTTTGGGTGAATCAAAAAATGCTTCTGACAAGCGCGAGAATAACAAAAACCGCATATTGATCTTGTTGCCAAAAAAGCGCGGCACTTTCCACTGGGCTTTCCGGTAAATCAGTGTGCAACTTTTGGCCTTGTCGGCTGCAATGGTCGCGATATCTGTGGCAGATTTTGCAAAGCCGAGTACTGCCACACGTTTGAGTGAAAGGAAGGCTTCATTTTTTACCTGGCTGGAATGCAGGATCTGTCCACCAGCTGCAAGGAATGCCTCCTGTCCGGGAAACTCCGGCACATAGGGTTTGTGGAAGGTGCCGGTGCAGACTGCTACAAAATCATACGCGAGCCTGGTAGTGACATCGGTGGAGAGGTTTGTGTATTCCACCGCCCATACACCTGAGTGGTGTGTGATATTGTTCACTACTGTACCAAAACGAATATCCGGCAATACATCAAAATGATAGGCATAGTGCCTCAGATAGTCCTGCACCTGGCTGCCGGACGGCCAAAGCGGATAGTCCGCGGGCATGGGAAAGTCCGAGAAGGCGTATTCGTCGCGCGTAGTCTGCGTTGCCACTCCCAGGTAACTCCTGCTTTCTTCCCACACGCCGCCAAGGTCTGCGGCCTTTTCAAACAC
>SDZZ01000226.1 GCA_004173255.1 Chitinophagaceae bacterium
AAAGGCGCGGGCATTATCAACCATATCTGGATCACGATCGCTCCCGGGACCGATATCATCAAACGCGATGACCTGGTGATCCGGATGTATTGGGATGGACTGAAAGGCGCGTCGGTAGCCTCTCCCCTTGGGTCATTCTTTGGCCAGGGCTGGAATGAGGCTTACCCGTTAATGAGTCAGCCCTTTTATGCTGCGCCTGGTGGATCAAAGGCACTCGTCAGTTATTTCTCCATGCCATTTGAAAAAGGCGCGGTGATCGAAATCGAAAACCAGGGTGATAAAAACGTAGAGGCTTTTTACTACTATGTTGACTATTATGAAATGGATAAACTGCCTGCTGACCTTGGTCGTTTCCATGCCTGGTTTAACCGAGAACTCACGCAGACGGATTCAGTCATGGGGGAAAATGAATGGGATGTTCTTGGTCCGACCATGCCGAATAAAACCGGCGAAGGAAACTACCTGATTGCAGATATCAGGGGTAAGGGAAGTTTTGTCGGGGTAAATTATTATGTCCATTGTCCAAGCCCGATGTGGTATGGCGAGGGCGATGATATGATTTTTATTGATGGTGAAAAAGAACCCACGTTGAAGGGCACCGGCACCGAAGATTATTTCAATACTTCCTGGAGTCCGAAGACAATCTACCAGACCCCGCAGTTTGGCGCGGCCCGTGTGAACACGACAGATGATGCCTACCTGAGCAACGGTTGGCTGGGAAGGACACACGTTTACCGGTTTAATATCACCGATCCGATTTACTTCGACAAGTCGCTAAAATTCACCATCGAGCATGGTCACAATAATAACCTGGTGCTGGACCTGCGTTCTGTTGCTTACTGGTATCAGTCTACGGCTTCAGCTGTTCCAACCCTGTTGCCTTTGGTCGACAGGAAGCTGATGCCGATGATTTCACCTGTTGATATTCACAAGTGGCGCGACGCCTGGAGGAAAAGTAATAAAGCCGGGACGAAGATGTGGGGTGCGGAGTGAATTAGCTGCCTGAAGTATAGCGATATTTTCTGATCCTGGTTAATATGCAAAGTAATGTCGGCAGCTCCGGCCAAAAAAAAGCGACCCCAAAATGGAGTCGCTTCTATAAGCAATTAACTGATGGCTGAAATTATTCAGCAGCCGTTGCTTCTGCCGCAGGAGCGTCAGTTGCAGGGGTAGCTTCAGTCGCGGTAGCAGTTTCAGCTTTTTTTGCTGATCCACCACGGCTACGACGTGTTTTCTTTGCAGGTTCAGCAGCAGTGCCAACACCTTTACCGTAGATTTCGTTGAAATCAACCAGTTCGATCATCGCAGTTTCAGCGTTGTCACCAGCACGGGCGCCAAGTTTGATGATACGTGTGTAACCACCCGGGCGACCAGCAACTTTACCAGCAATGTTGTCAAACAATTCCTTGATGGCTTCTTTGTCCTGCAGGTAGCTGAATACCACACGACGCTGATGGGTTGTGTTTTCTTTACCCTTGGTGATCAGGGGCTCTACATAAACGCGCAGGGCCTTCGCCTTTGCAACCGTTGTAGTGATACGCTTGTACTGGATAAGCTGGCAAGCCAGGTTACTCAGCAAGGCATCGCGGTGTGCCTTGGTTCTGCTTAAATTCTTGATCTTGTCTCCGTGACGCATGACTGTTAATTTGAGGATCGGTTAAAAACCGCTCCCGGTTAAAAATTCCGGTTGTACCGTGTCAGGAATTACAACCTACATTAAAAAAAAAGCCATGCACCGTTAACCGGTACATGGCGTTAAGACATTCTATAATTCGTCCTTGTCAACTCCCATTTTCAGGAGATCCATTCCGAATGAAAGGCCTCTTTCAGTCAGCACCTGCTCAATTTCAGCAAGAGATTTCTGTCCGAAGTTGCGGAATTTCATCAGGTCTTCCTGTTCGTACTGAACAAGCTCGCTGAGTGAATTGATCTTCGCTGCTTTCAGGCAATTGAATGCACGAACCGACAGGTCGAGGTCTTCCAGCGGAGTCTTCAGCACCTTACGCAGTTGTAAAGTCTGTTCGTCTACCAGGTCTTCCTTCTTCTCTTCCTTGTTATCGAACGTGATGTTCTCATCAGTGATGATCATCAGGTGCTGGATCAGGATGCGGGAAGCTTGTTTCACCGCTTCTTCCGGATGGATGGTACCATCGGTAGAAACTTCCATGATCAGTTTTTCGAAATCCGTGCGTTGCTCAACCCGCGTGTTCTCGATCGTGTATTTCACGTTCTTGATCGGGGTGTAGATTGCATCGATCGGAATATATCCAAGTGGAGCGTCCTTTGGTTTGTTATCTTCTGCAGGAACATAACCGCGGCCTTTACCTATTGTCAGCTCAACTTCCATCTTTGCAGATGAATCAAGCGTACAGATCAGCAGGTTCGGGTTCATGATCTGGAAAGAATGAGTGGCTTCTCCAATCATTCCTGCAGTGAATTCTGTTTTATTTTTCAGCGACAGGATGATCTTCTCATTTGCCACTTCGTGATCTACGACCTTCTTGAAACGAACTTGTTTCAGGTTGAGGAAAATTTCCACCACATCTTCACTTACTCCCTTCATGGTCGCAAACTCATGCTCAACCCCTTCGATCTTAACTCCTACGATAGCATAACCTTCGAGTGAGTTCAGCAATACGCGGCGAAGCGCATTACCGATGGTTACACCATAACCAGGCTCCAGGGGTTTGAACTCAAACTGAGCTTCAAAATCCGTTGCCTTTTGTAAGATGATCTTATCGGGTTTCTGGAAATTCAGGATTGCCATATTTGTATTTTAGGTTTTTTATGCATTGCCCGCCGAAGCTCACAAAGTGAGCAAAGCCGGGATGGTCTTGAAACAGCTGTTCCGGTTCTTTAACCCGGGGAACGGGTGACCTGAGGCCTCCACTTCCCAATGGGCAAAAAGGAAACTTTCAATTGTTCCGCCTGTATATAACACGCGAAGATCAATTTCGTTCGGCGGGCCAAAACGGCCAGCCGGAAGCCATATTACTTAGAATATAACTCGACGATCAGTTGTTCCTTGATGTTTTCTGGAACACTTTCCCTTTCAGGGTAAGTGATGAAAGTACCTTTCAGCTCGGTTTCATTGAAATCCAGCCAGCCAAACTTAGGATTCTTAGGGCGAACGATCGAAGTGATCGACTGACGCTCTTTGCTTCCTTCTTTGATCGTGATCACATCACCGGCTTTCAGTTGATAAGACGGAACGTTCACAACATGACCGTTAACTTCAATGTGCTTGTGGCTTACGAGCTGACGGGCAGCAGGACGGCTTGGAGCGATTCCCATACGGAAAACGGAGTTATCCAGGCGGGCTTCCAGGAGTTTGATCAGGTTTTCACCTGTAACACCTTTGATACGGCTTGCTTCTTCAAATGTTTTGCGGAATTGTTTCTCAAGGATACCATAGGTATACTTGGCTTTCTGCTTTTCACGAAGCTGCAGGGCGTACTCACCTAATGTTTTACGCTTGCGCTTTTCACCATGCTGACCTGGAGGGTTACTGTTTTTACCCAACCATTTGCCATTACCTAAAATCGGCTCTCCGAAAATGCGGGAGATTTTGGTCTTTGGACCTGTGTAACGTGCCATAATATTACTTTCATTTAAGCTTTTTTAGAATCCGGTACGACGATCAGTAAAAAGCTTTAAAAAAATCAATCGCGTACCCTTTAATAAAATGAAACCATTGTGGCTGTTTCAAATCCGGGACTGGTGCCGAAGCGCCAGACCCAATCGAAACTATATGTCAGAGGAACAACACTACCGTTGTCCCTGTCATTCCTTTGCCGCCATTGCGGCTCCGGATTATACCCTTCTTTTCTTGGGAGGACGGCAACCATTGTGTGGAAGCGGGGTCACATCCTTGATCATCACGATCTCGATACCAGACTGTGACAAAGAGCGGATAGCTCCTTCACGACCTGAACCAGGACCTTTCACAAATACGTCAACACGTTTCAGACCTGCGTCAGAAGCTACTTTCGCAGCATCTGCAGCAGCCATCTGTGCTGCGTATGGTGTGTTTTTCTTTGAACCTTTGAAACCCATTTTACCCGCGCTGCTCCAGGCGATAACCTGTCCGGTCTTGTTGGTAAGGCTGATGATAATGTTGTTGAACGTAGCGGAGATATGGGCGTCGCCATATGAATCCACCTTAACGATCCTTTTCTTAGCTGCCTGCTTCTGTGAGCTCTGCTGCTGTTGTGCTTTTGCCATTGTTTGAGATCTGTAGGTAATCAATAATGTTTAAAAAATCCCTGGTTTCTGCCAGCGACCGGATCAACCCTCCTCCTGCACCGGGTATCTGAAATTGATCCTGTATCAAGGGTGCATATAAAAAAACTGCGGATCCGGTGCTGCAAATGGTTTCCCACCAGCTTTACCGGAACCGTAGCTCTTATTATCTTATTTCTTAGCTGCTTTCTTCTTACCAGCAACAGTCTTCCTTTTACCTTTACGGGTACGGCTGTTGGTCTTGGTGCGTTGTCCGCGAACTGGTAATCCCTTACGGTGACGGAGACCGCGATAGCAGGCGATGTCCAACAGGCGTTTGATGCTCATCTGAACTTCAGAACGCAGCTGGCCTTCCACCTTCAGCTCTTCGGTGATCGTTGTACGAATGGCGTTGAGGTCTTCATCGTTCCACTCATTCACACGTTTACTACGGTCAATGTTATTCTTGTCGAGAATATACTGAGCAGTAGAAGGACCGATCCCATAGATATAGGTCAGACCAATTTCACCTCTTTTATTTTTTGGTAAATCAACACCGGCAATACGAGCCATATAGAACTTTAATTTAAAATTTCAAATCAGATATCTTATCCCTGCCTTTGCTTGAAGCGAGGATTCTTTTTGTTGATAACATAAAGCCTGCCCTTACGACGTACGATTTTGCAGTCGGCGCTACGCTTTTTGATAGATGCTCTTACTTTCATGACGCTTGTTTTGTTTGTTCCTGGTTCCAGGTAATGCTTCTCGCATTCCCTGAGTTTGCTCTTTATATTCCGGATCGGACCTTGGCCCTCTCCTTATTTATACCGGAAATTGATCCTGCCTCTTGTCAGATCGTATGGCGACAGCTCAACCCCAACTTTATCACCCGGCAGAATGCGGATATAGTGCATTCTCATTTTCCCCGAGATGGTGGCCAGTATTTCGTGACCGTTTTCCAGCTTCACCTTGAACATAGCGTTCGAAAGTGCTTCCAGAATGATCCCATCTTGTTTAATTAAGGCTTGTTTCGACATATAAAATTTAGGGGTGCAAAGATAGGAGTATAATGGGTAAAAAAGAAATAACCCCCATTAAATTTCCGGGGGTATGCTGCGCTGGATGCGGCTTTTGTAGCAAACTTACTGATCCTAAGCCGATTATGTAAGTTCGAGGGGAACTTTCGTCATGTCAAGAAACAGGTTCTGGAGATCATGTACTCCAATATTATGGTTAAATATGCGCTTATCTTCCCGCCACCACATTTCCATACTGGAAAAGTCATTCGGGTGGTGGATGGCCAGCCGGAAGGAGTCTTTTTTGTATTTCACACCATTATTATACTCTTCTTTCACGAAACCGAGCCGGGAAAGCTGTTTGTCGTCCAGCGGAAGGGCAGTGATTTGCTGGGGTTCAAACCAGTATTCCTGCACTCCGTTATTGATCAGGGCCTTGTGTTCCTGCGGGCTGGTTCTGACTACCACCCCTTCGCGGGTTACGCCTTCGTCATTAATAGAAACGATGTCCCCTGATTTAAGTTCACCTAGTTTAAGCATTATCGTTGGGTTTTGTTATTTGAATATAATGTTTTTTGCGAACCTGTGCCGGACATTTGTCCTGTTTTTGTCACCGGAGTCATGACTAAAACAAAATGTGTACCCATTCGTAACAGTTTAAAGTTACACAATGCAGGTTTTGTAGTGGAAACCGCTTGTAACCAGCATCGATTCCATTAATTTTAATTGCAAGAAGTCAAAACGCAATGTCGGAAGCTGTAACAACCCTTTTCAGGCCGGTCGGGCCCGAAGAATTAGAACTGATCAGGCAAAGTGGTTGGAAAGAATTTCCACCCCGGCTGCCCGAACAACCTATTTTTTATCCGGTTACCAATGAGCCGTACGCAATCCAGATTGCCCGCGACTGGAATGTTCCCGCCTCCGGAGTGGGATATGTAACCCGGTTTGCGGTAAGGAAGAGTTACGTTGACCGGTTTGACATCCAGACGGTCGGTGGGGAAATCCACACAGAACTTTGGGTCCCCGCGGAAGAACTCCAGGAGTTCAATTCAAATATTGTTGGACAAATTGAGGTGACCCAGGAGTTCCGCTAAGATGTTCATCAACCTTTTCGGTAAAGTACTGCTCCCTTACTCCGCCCAGCTCATCACATAATCATCGTTCTCCATCTCCAGCGCCTGTTTTGTAATCATCAGTGGATGGAACGTGTCCACCATCACCGCCAGTTCCTTGGTTTCCTTTGCGCCGATACTTTTCTGCACGGCCCCGGGGTGTGGACCATGGGGAATACCTGCCGGATGGAGGGTCATCATTCCGCGGGTCACGTTCTTGCGGCTCATAAAGTCACCATCCACATAATAAAGGAGTTCGTCACTGTCAATGTTACTGTGATTATATGGCGCGGGGATCGACTGGGGATGATAATCAAACAACCTCGGCACAAATGAACAAACCACGAAATTGCGGGCTTCAAACGTCTGGTGAACGGGTGGCGGCTGGTGCACACGCCCCGTGATCGGTTCAAAATCATGGATGGAAAAGGCATAGGGATAACAGCATCCATCCCACCCAACCACATCAAATGGATGTGTTCCATAATGGAGACCGTATAACATGCCCTGCTTTTTGGCGCGGATCAGGAAGTCACCTTTCTGGTCAAACGTCTGCAGGTTCCTGGGCCGGCGTATATCGCGTTCGCAATAGGGCGAATGCTCGAGCAACTGACCCTCCTTACTTTTATAGCGGTTGGGATAACGGATGGGACTAAATGACTCCACGATGAACAAACGGTTATCCGGTGTATCAAATGTAATCTGGTAAATAGTTCCCCGGGGAATAACGAGGTAATCACCATAACTGAATGTTATTTCCCCATACATTGTTTTCAGTACCCCCTTACCTTCATGCACGAAGAT
>SDZZ01000227.1 GCA_004173255.1 Chitinophagaceae bacterium
TCCATGGGGTGCAAATACATTGGAATGGACTACGCCGATCAACCCGGGCCACGGTAACTGGAGCGGCGAGATCCCTGAAGTACATCGCTGGCCTTATGATTATGGTAAAGACGGAAGGGAGTTCATTCCGCAGACCGAGCCGGTTGGAAGTAACGAAAGCAAGCACTAATAAAGTGTAAGTATGATCAGGAGTCCGTTCAGCAGTGAGCAGCAAAAGGACTCGGGTCTGAAAAAAAGATTGCGGTGAGGAAAGAAATGACGTGAACGTTGAACGAAAAGTAAACGTGAATGGATAAAGTGGGAAAGATAGCTGCGGATCCGCTGGAAATGCAGCTGAACAGGCAGAAAGGACTAATGAATAAAATCAAGGATTATTTACAGTTAGTCAAGCCGTCGTTAAGTATAATGGTGGTGTTCAGCAGTGTGATCGCTTACCTGCTGGCGCCGAAGATAGTGGAGCTTGATTGGGGGATGGTAGGATTGCTCTTTGCAGGTGGGATGCTGGTAACAGGAAGTGCCAACGCGATCAACCAGGTAGTTGAACGTGATACCGATGCGATGATGAAACGCACGGCCAAACGACCCGTTGCATCCGGTAGGATGAGCGTGGAGGAAGGCTGGGCATTTGCCATCATAACCGGGTTAATCGGGGTGTTCATTTTAGGATACTTCTTTAACTGGTTATCTGCCGGTCTGGCTGCATTCAGTCTTTTTTTGTATGCGTTTATCTATACGCCGCTGAAAAAGGTGAATTCAATTGCGGTGCTGGTGGGCGCTGTTCCGGGAGCGTTGCCCTGCCTCATCGGCTGGGCAGCGGGCGACGACCAGTTATCGACGGGTGGATGGATCCTTTTTGCGTTCCAGTTCCTGTGGCAGTTTCCCCATTTCTGGGCTATTGCCTGGGTGGCGCACACGGACTATTCGAATGCAGGGTTCAAACTGCTGCCTGCCGATAAAGGACCGACAAAATTCACGGCTTTCCAGACAGTGATGTATTCGTTGCTGCTGGTGCCCGTAACACTGATGCCGTTTTTTGTGGACCGCATGAGCAGTTACGCCGATGTAAAAGGAATGATCAGCCTGGGACTGATAGTGCTGGCCAACCTGTTCATGATCGGAAGGTGTGTTACATTGTACCGGACCATGGAGGTGAAAGCCGCAAGGAACGTGATGTTTGGAAGTTATATGTATTTGCCGGTTGTATTGCTGGCATTGCTGATGAGTAAAATTTAGTAATTATAAAGAGAGAATGGAATTGGTGTCGACAACTGAACAACGAAAAAAGATCCATCCCCACAAGTTTACCCTGTGGGTTGCCATAGCAAGTATCCTGATGATGTTTGCAGGGCTGACCAGTGCATTTATCGTAAAGAGCAACCTGGTTGGATGGAGTGATGTGAAAATGCCGAAGATGTTCTGGTTTTCAACAGCCGTGATCATCGCCAGCAGTATTACCGTACAGATGGCTGTGCGTGCGTTCACCCAACGGAACATGGCGGGTTATCGCGGTCTCATCGCCGTAACAGTAGCATTGGGCATCCTGTTCATGGTGCTGCAGTGGTTCGGTTTTACCGAGTTATGGGCGCAGGGCTATCATTGGAAAGGGTCGGCCGGGGCCAGCCAGTTCTTATACATCATTTTTGGTTTACACGCCATTCACGTGCTCGGCGGGGTGATTGCCCTGGTGGTCATGTTTACAAGGGCGTTCTTTGGTAAAATAAAATTGTACAGTGCAGTGCCAATCGAAGTAGCGGCTACTTACTGGCATTTTGTAGACTTATTATGGATCTACCTTCTCCTGTTCTTTATTGTAATCGGATAGGAAGGTTGACCATGCAGGATTTTTAAACTATTGGATAATACTATTATGGCGACAACAGCTACAGCGCAGACAAAATGGTGGAGTGGTGGGAAAAGCCCCTTCAACATCGAATATGGTAAGTTGATGATGTGGTACTTCCTTATGAGTGATGCGTTTACGTTTGGCGCATTCCTGATCTCTTACGGAAGTATCCGTTTCAGCCAGAACTTCTGGCCCGATCCGAACGTGGTGTTCAACGCCTTTCCCGGAGCCGGTCACGCCAACCTCCCGCTTGCGTTTGTGAGCGTTATGACATTTATCCTCATCATCAGTTCGGTAACCATGGTACTGGCAGTGCATGCCGGTCATAATGGAAACAAGAAAGAAGTGGTGAAATGGCTGGCTTGGACAATCGTTGGTGGATTTGCGTTCCTGGGCTGCCAGGCCTGGGAGTGGCATCACCTGATCACCGGCGAACATGCAACACTGATCGATGGACAGATCCAGATGGTTGGACAAACCACCCGCGTAAACCCATGGGGTGCGCTGGTACATGGTCCGGAGCTGACGGCTGCTTTACAGAACAGCACCCAGCACACCCTGGCCACCCTGGTATCGGAACACAGCACAGCCTACACACATGACCAGCTGATGGGTATGCCGAAACAGCAACTGCTGGGGCTGATCAATGAGGCCGAAGTGCATGTACGGGAAAAAGGACCTGTTGCCTTCGGGGGTTACTTCTATGGTATTACCGGTTTCCACGGTTTCCACGTATTCTCGGGGGTGATCATCAATATTGTGATGCTGGCCATGGCGCAGAATGATGTGTTTGAAAAGAGGGGCCATTACCTGATGATTGAGAAAGCCGGGCTGTACTGGCACTTTGTTGACCTGGTATGGGTATTCGTATTCCTTTGTTTCTACCTGATCTAACGCCGGGTATTCACCAACAGAACTGGATTTTAAAATTTGTAATATTTTTTTATGGAGCAATCAGCAACGGAAATTACATTTCACCATCATACTGACGAGAAGGCTTTCAAAAGGAATGTCATCCGGACTACCGTTATACTGTCTGTTATCACGGTCATTGAGCTGGCTATCGGTCTGATCATATACACCATGCACAAAGGGGACAACCCCAACACTTACCTGGTACTGGCTTTCAAAGGCCTGGTTTGTATCCTGACCCTGGCAAAAGCCTATTACATTGTATCGGTGTTCATGCACCTGGGCGACGAAATCCGCAACATGATCATGACGATCGTGGTGCCGCTGATGTTGTTCATCTGGTTTATCATAGCGTTTATTGTGGATGGTAATTCGTATAAGAATCTCCGGAACAATTACGACAGGCATTTCCATGATACAACGATGCCGAAGGAACACCATAACGCGGCAGAACATGCCCCTGAAACGGAAGCACCCCAACCGGGCAAACAATAAATGTCCATAATTGTTTATAGAACCGCCGGTCGTTTAGTCGCACAGACTTGGACCGGCGGTTTTTTCATATAAAGCGGCGGAATAAAAAAAGAACGGTGAACAAGAAAGCTTTTTACGGGATCATTATTGCGGCCATCGTTCCGATCGCCTGCTATTTCTTTGTGAAGGGATATAGTGAAAACCACATATTCATGCCGAGGCATTACCTGGCAGATACCGTGGTCACCTCCCAGAAAAACGGGAAGGAATACACCGACACCACCTGGCACAAGGTGCCCTCATTTCCGCTGAAGAACCAGCAGGGGGCCGATGTTTCCCTCGATAGCCTGAGAGGCAAGGTGATCGTCGCGGACTTTTTCTTTACGCATTGTCCTACCATCTGCCCCGCGCTGACCGGCAATATGAAACGGCTGCAGTCGTCGATCACGAACGCGCAGCGCGTAGGCAACAAAACGCCGGACTTCCTGCATTTTATTTCCTTCAGTATTGATCCGGAACGGGATTCGGTTGAACGGCTGAAATACTGGGCCGACCGTTTCCAGGTGGATCCGGAACAATGGTGGCTGGTGACCGGGGATAAAAAAAGGATTTACGATATGGCGATCCAGGAACTCAAACTGGGCCTGGTGGATGGCAACGGGATCGACACCAATTTCATGCACACGGATTTCTTTGTATTGATTGACAGTAACCGTCATGTACGTGGTTACTATCATGGGCTGGATACGGCCGACCTGGCGCAGTTATCAAAGGATATTATTTTCCTTAGTATGGAAAAGGATCCGAACCGGAAAAATTTCCTGTCGGGACAACTGCCCGTGATGGCTGCTGCGTTTATCGCCGCAATTGTGGGGGTGGGACTTTTATTTTTCATTTTCAGAAAACAACGAAGATATGCTGACAGCAGTGTGGAAGAGGAACGATCGTAAAGCTTCGGTGCTCATCCTGGTTTTTTCGGTGGTGGTATTTGCAGCAGTCCTGTTACTGAGCCGTGTACAACTGAAGCTCGACCTGGGGTTTGATGTGCATGTTTTTGCGCAATTCAATGCAGTGGTGAATTCGATCGTGTCCGTTTTACTGCTGGCAGCCCTGCTGGCTGTAAAAAATAAACATTACCTGTTGCACAAGCGGCTGATGATGACGGCCATGATCCTGTCAATGCTGTTCCTGGTCAGTTATATCTGCCATCACCTGCTTGCCGGCGAAACAAAATTTGGCGATGTTGACCACGACGGTATCGTATCGGAAATTGAAAAGGCAGCGGTTGGCAACAGCCGGATGGTGTATTTTATTATCCTGATCACGCATATCCCGCTGGCAGCTATTATCCTTCCATTTATCCTGTTTACTGCTTACCGCGCACTGACCGGCGACTTTGCCCGGCATATGAAACTGGCAAGGATCACCTGGCCCATCTGGTTTTATGTTGCCGTTACCGGCGTAATAGTTTACTGGATGATCAGTCCTTACTATTATTAAACGCTATGCCCGCAGTCATTACAACAACCGAGCGCCTGATCATACGCCAACTTGAAGTAGGCGATGCTGTATTCATGTTAGAAATAGTCAACAGCCCCGGCTGGTTGAAATACATCGGTGACCGTAACGTGCATTCCGTAGAGGACGCCGTTACCTATCTCGAAAAAGGGGCTATTACCAGTTATACGCTGAACGGCTTCGGGTTGTGGATGGTGGAGCAGAAGCACGAAGGCAGCCCGGTTGGATTATGCGGACTGATCAGGCGGCCAGGACTCGAGGACGTTGACCTTGGTTTTGCCCTGTTGCCCGGGAAGGAAGGCAACGGGTATGCGCTGGAAGCTGCGGTGGCTTGTGTGGCCCAGGCAAAACTGTCAGGCATCGAGAAACTGGTGGCCATTACCACACCTGGAAATGCCAGTTCAATCCGCCTGCTTGGTAAACTGGGTTTTGCATTTACCGGTCAAGTAACACTACCCGGCAGTACCGAAGTGCTGAACCTGTACAGCCTCCCGTTGGCCTGACCGGACAATTTCGTCCGATACCTCTTGTCAACCCGCTATTGACTTCTGAAGAGCTATGGTTTACCGTATAATGAAAATCGTTTCATAATCCTGCCGCGGGCTCAGGCACTTGTTTTACATTTAGAATAATCATTTAAAAACATGGACACGATACTATTTGTAGTGCTGGCATTTCTTGCCGGCTTCGGGCTTGCCTGGCTGGTTAAGAGAACCCCACCGGTAGACAACTCGGCAATGATCTCCGAGTTGTCAGGGCTTCGCACACAACTGGAACTTGCAAAACAGGACAGGGCTGAACTGATCGCAAATGCGGCAAAGCTGGCTGATAGCCTGGCTGCGGAAACCAGGGAATTGCGGCTGTCCGATGTTAAGGTGGCTGAACTGAGCACCCGGAATGAACACCGGGAACATGAACTGGGAACATTGCGCAGTGAGCTCGGCGAACTTAATGCCCGGTTGCAGCATGCCGATGCAGAGTCGGGTCGCACCAACCGGCTGCTTCACCAGGCTGAGCTCGAATTGAAACACCGGGTGGAACAACTGGAGCTGAATAAAAAAGAACTGGACAATATCGGGAATCGTTTCAGCCGGGAGTTTGAGCTTCTGGCACAGAAAGTACTTGATGACAAAACAGAAAGGTTCGATAAACACCAGGAGAAAAGCCTGGCCGATATCCTGAACCCTTTGAAGGAAAACATCACCCAGTTCAAGACCGACTTTGAAACCAGGTACAACAATGAGTCGGCCGATCGCATTTCGCTCCGGGAGCAGATCAGGCACATGCTTGAACTTAACCAGACCCTGTCGACCCAGGCAAACAACCTAACGAACGCGCTTCGGGGACAGGTGAAACAACAGGGCAACTGGGGAGAAATGATTCTTGAAAGCATACTCGAATATGCTGACCTGCAGAAAGGGATTCATTACTTTCCGCAGGAACATACCATTGGTGCCGATGGCGAAAAGCTGTACCCGGATATTATTGTGCGGTATCCCGATGAACGGAGTATTGTGATCGACTCCAAGGTGTCGCTGCTGAATTATGAACAGTATTCATCGGCTACTGAGCCTGCTGCACAGGAGCTGTCATTGAAATTGCTGCTCACTTCGGTATACCGGCATATTGACGGACTGAGCGGAAAAAAATACCAGGAAGCGGTAGGTGCACTGGATTTTGTGCTCCTCTTTGTACCGGTTGAAGGAGCCTATATCACCATGATGCAGGCAGATCGTGAGTTGTGGCAATATGCTTATAAAAAAAGGGTGATGCTGATCAGTCCCACCAACCTCATCGCCGCAATGAAACTGGTGTACGATCTATGGAAACGAGAAGGCATTAACCAGAATGCGCAGGAGATCGCCGAAAAAGCGGTGAAAATTTATGAGAAGCTGGCATCATTCCTTGAAGACTTTGAAAAAGTGGGAGCGCAACTTGACAAGGCGGGTTCTACCTTCCGCGATGCGTATAAAAAGTTACACTCCGGCAAAGGCAACCTGATTGGGCAGGCCATGCAGATGAAAAAGAAACTCGGTCATAACAAACCCGCAAGATCATTACCTGCCGGGCTGGAGGAACGTGCTGCAGCGGAAGAAGAGCAGGAGGACCTGCGGCAGGATGGTAACGATGCGCAACAGGGTGCAGGTCTGTCAAGCGAAACAATGCCGTGATATTTGCCGCCTAAGTGCCTGCTATAGCATGGCATATAGTTTGAGATTTTTTATCAAACTAATCCATATGGCAAAGTATTCAAAAAAAGCGGGCGACAAGGTCGAACGCGCAATGCATGAAAGAAAACATGGCCAGCTGAAAAGCGGACGGAGTGGCCAGAAGGTAACCAGCCGTAAGCAGGCAATCGCAATCGGACTATCGGAAGCAAGGGAGGAAGGTGCGAA
>SDZZ01000746.1 GCA_004173255.1 Chitinophagaceae bacterium
GCACCGACATCACCGGCCGGCCCCCCTTCCGTTTCAAGGAGGACACCCGAACGGCGCCGCAGCAGTGAGCGGAGCAAAGCGGACCGTCACCGTTCCCTCCCTTGCCGTTCAGACCGGAATCCGGTCAGCGGCTGAAACCTGGCACTGCAAGTGCCGGCCGCGCACGGGCGGCAACCAGTGGCCGGCTCAGCGCAGGGGAGCGATCAGTTCCCGCCGTATATTGTCTGTGAGACTGTACATATGCTTCTCCATCAGATCAGCCACATGGGTCCGTTCCGACGGCGGCAGGGATTGCGCCCATACCGCCACCTGGGTGGAATTGTTCAGCAGCAGTCTGGGCATGGCCCCATCCATCGCGGCGGATCGCTCCGCCGGATCCGCCAAGCTTTTCAGGGCTTGGGAGAATTTTGAAAAATCCATCCAGTCGATATTCCTTTTAAACAGACCGTGAACAAAGTCCGGTCCGGCATCCGGGGGCAGAGCGTCCAGTCGGCTGATACCGGTCTGGAGATTGTCCGTGGTTTCCCCCAGTTGCCGCCATATTCCCTCCGGAAGCTCCGTGGCCGGCTGGGCCGCCAGGCTTGTCAGCATGCCTCCCGGATCCTTCTGATACATTTTTTCGAGGGCTTTGGCGGCGAGCGCTTTTTTGGCGTCCCCTTCCGGCAGGGAACCGGCCCGGGCCAGCAGCTCATCCGGTCCACCCTCCGACAGGGCGGAACTGAACGTTTCAACGGCGCCGCTGAGCGCGGTGCCACGGGGAAGGGAATTCAGGTAATTCAGCGCGGCATCGGGATTTTTCCGGGCCAGATCCGACAGTATTTTTTTCTCTGTCTCCCCATAGCTTTCTTTGGAGAAGATGGGCAGCGCTATAAAAGCTGCTGTAAGTTTTTGCAAAAAGTCACGACGTGATTTCATAATACTGTTTTCTATTGGATGACTACTTGAAGACCGGCAGCATAATATTGTTTCAGTTTACCTGTTCTCCTGTTGCAGGTTTGCGATAGCTTCAAACTCCTCCGTAAATTTGCTGCTGAGCCTTTCAAATATTTCAAAATATTTTTTATACAAAGTATGATTCCCTTTATTAGGGGTAAATGTTTCTTCAAGTGCTACGCTTTTTGCTGCAGTATCCAGATCTTTATAAATGCCCATTTCGGTGGCGCTTAACAGGAACGCCCCTAAGCTTACACTGTTAATATTTTTGCTTACGCCCACGGGCTTATTGAAAATATCCGCAATTAATTGTGAACAGAATGGGATGGTGGCAAAGCTTCCATTAACGGAGAGTGATTTTATGGTCCGATATTCTTCAATGGTTTTGCCAATGCTGTAAATTTCATAAAGGATGCCTTCTATTGCTGCCCGCACAAAATGTTTTTGTTCATGCTTAATGTTTATTCCGAAAAAACATCCCCTAGCGTTGGCATTCCATATTGGGGCCCTTTCTCCCAGGAGATAAGGCAGAAATATCAATCCATCAGCACCTGCTGATACTTT
>SDZZ01000228.1 GCA_004173255.1 Chitinophagaceae bacterium
GCCGCGAAGGCCATCTTCCAGGCACGGTTCAGCTGCAAACTTTTCAGTGATACCGGGGATTCCATCTACCTGGAGAACGGATCCGTACGTGGCAAAATTCTAAAACCCTGATATGTACACGCGCGAAGAAGCGTCGCAGGTACGCAAAAACTTCTGGACCAGCTTTGGGCAGTACATGAAACCGGTAAAGGGTGCAGCTGGCGACACAGTTAACTGGCTCAATTACAAAACCGGTGTCAAACACCTCTACTTCCGGATGGATGCGGGGAAAAGGGATGCTGCTGTTTCAATTGAAATTTCCCACCCCGATTCGCATCTGCGCGCTGCGATGTACCAGCAGTTGATGTCGCTCAAAGGCCTGCTCGAAGAAAATACCGGTGAAGACTGGAGCTGGCAAGCGGATGTATATGACGAAGACGGACGCCTGATCAGCCGCATTACCACCGCGCTGGAAAATGTAAATATTTTCAGCAGCAGCGACTGGCCTGCAATTATTTCCTTTTTCAAACCACGGATCATTGCACTGGACGCTTTCTGGTCCGTGGCACGTGATCTTTTTGTGGTATAATAGTTGGATTTTATACCTAAACGCACGGTATGAAAAAATCTATTCTCTCCCTTCTTTTTGTTATGCTTTTTACGATGGTGACCCTGAGCAGCTGCGGCGCAGTGGAGACGGTCTTCAAAGCCGGCATGTGGTGGGCCTTTTTCCTGGTAGCCCTGGTGATCATTGTCATCATCTGGCTGGTAGGCAAGGCCCGCAAGTAACCAGTTAACGCCAACTATAAACCAGGTGAGGGGAAAAGTTTTCCCCTTATCAATGGTTTACACATGTAATAAAGCATAAAACGTGAATGGGTTGGCACTGGTCAGCAATGACCGGTAAGCCAGTAAACAAGGGCGAAAACAGCAATGAAGCCGAGGCATCCGCCTCCCCATTTGTATCCCGCGTAGCCTGCGATAATTGTCCTTAGCCAGTTTTGCATATAATTTTTTCAGTTGAAGATCGGAAAATGATGCCAGAGTTCTGTCGAAGAAGAACTGATTCATCTGGCATGGAAATTACATTTACAAGCACCAAATCACGTTATGAAATTACTGTACAGTAGCCTGCTTTTTTTAGGTGTTGCATTTATCACCAGTTGTAACAACAATGAGCCTTCGGCAAATGATAAAGTCACCACATCAAAACCACCGAAGCCAAAAATCACCTGGAAGAAAGCCTCAAAAAATACGTATCATTCCGAACCCGTCAAACAATGGCTGGGTAAAGGACGCACTATAAAAGATACAGCCGGCGTCGATATCATACTGGCGGTTAACCGGACCGACAGTGCTAACCTGGCATCGATGGACAGCATCCTGGTACCGGATGATCTTTCAGGTGATGTGGCTACCTACATGCACTTCCCGGAATCGGTACAGGCACTGGCTGATGTGGACAAGATCGTTTTCTTTTCATATCCCACCCAGACCTTTGCCGCCTACGAGAACGGTAACCTGGTGCAGGCAGGCCCAACCAACATGGGTCGTAAAAAAGATCCTACACCAACCGGGCTTTTCTTCTCCAACTGGAAAGCGGTAGAGACCACCAGTACCTTTAATGATGAATGGAACCTGCGCTGGAATTTTAATATCCAGAACAAGGAAGGCATCGGATGGCACCAGTACGCATTACCGGGTTATCCGGCTTCGCATAGCTGCCTGAGGCTGCAGACCAATGATGCAAAAAAACTGTACGACTGGGCCGACCAGTGGAAGCTGGAAGGCGCGGACAAAATACTGGCCAATGGTACCCCGGCCATTGTGTTTGGCTCATACCCGTTTGATGGAAAGAAGCCATGGCTGGCACTTCTGGACAATCCAACGGCACTTGATATCAGTGAATCGGCTATCAGCGAACTGGTAAAACCCAACCTGGCAAAAATCCTGGCAGAGCAGGAAAAAACAAACCGGCTCCGCGGCACAACTGCAAAACAATAACTGCGTCGGGTTATTTAATGTATCTTCCTGAGGTTGCCTCACCTGCAATTTTATTGAGCTCACCCGGTTCAGGCATGCTGCTTCAGTTTCATGAGTACATGAAGCAGTTGACCACCCTGCCCGGCATTATTCTGTCAGAACAAATTTTAGCCATGAAAACAGCATTAATCGGAACATATCCCCCGAGGGAGTGTGGAATCGGAACATTCTCACAAAACCTTTTTGCAGCCATGTCGGCTGCTACGGACGGGCAGGCCAGCGAAGGTGTGGTCATTGCCATGGACGACCAGCAGGATTCGTACGACTACCCGGCAGAGGTCCAGTTCCGGATCCGGCAGGAACAGCAGGGGGATTACCTGGAAGCCGCACGGTTCATCAACCTGTGCGGGGCCGATGTTTGTGTACTTGAACATGAGTTCGGCATATTTGGCGGACAAAACGGAATCTACATACTGCCCCTGATCCATCGCCTGGAAATCCCGCTGATTGTAACGATGCACACCGTGTTAAAAACACCATCATATAATGAACGGGCCATTACGCTGGAGATCTGTAAGATGGCTTCGGCCATTGTAGTGATGACCAACAAGGCGGTGGAGTTCCTTACCGGTATTTATGGGGTTCCTCCTGAAAAAATTATCGTCATTGAACATGGAGTGCCGGATGTAAAGTTTGATCATGAAAAAGCTAAAAAAGATTTCAAATTATCCAACCGGAAGATCCTGTTGACTTTTGGCTTTATCAGCCGCAACAAGGGGATCGAAACAGTAATAAATGCACTGCCGGCGGTCGTTGCCCAACATCCGGAGGTGATCTATATCATACTTGGAAAAACACACCCCGCAGTGCTCCGTCATTCGGGTGAGGAATACCGCATTTTCCTGCACCGTCTCGTTCAGAAACTCAAACTGGAAAAACACGTGGTTTTTGTCAACGAATTCATGAATGAGAAAAACCTGTTCAAATACCTGCACGCGTCGGATATCTATGTAACGCCATACCTCAACGAAGCGCAGATAACCAGCGGTACGCTGTCGTATGCTGTGGGAGCGGGCTCTGCGGTTATTTCAACGCCGTACTGGCATGCTGCCGAGTTGCTGGCAGGGGACAGGGGTCGTCTTTTTGATTTCAATGAGCCTGATCAACTTTCGGCAATACTGCTCGACCTGCTTGGTGACCCCGATAAGCTGGCGCAACTGCGGGGTAATGCCGCAGCATACGGTGAACGGATCACCTGGCCAAAAATCGGTGGCCAGTACAATGAACTGGCAGCGCGCCTGCTGAACGAGCAGGGCAACTCGCCTGTCAAAACGGAAACAGGTTTTGATCCGCTGACGCTTCCGCCGTTTGCACTGGATCACATCCGGCGAATGACCGATGATACGGGCATTATCCAGCATGCCAAATTCGGAATCCCAAACCTGAAGGAAGGGTATTGCCTGGACGATAATGCCCGTGCGCTGCTGATGGTACTGATGGCATTCAAACAAAAAAAACATCCGCTTGCCCTTGAACTGTCGCCGGTATACCTCAGTTACATCCATTACATGCAGAATGACGATGGTTCGTTCCGGAATTTCCTGAGCTTCAGCCGCAACTTCCTGGATGAGGTAGGCTCTGAAGATTCATTCGGTCGCGCCATCTGGGCCCTGGGTTACCTGCTGGGTAATGCGCCCAACGATGCCTACTACCAGACCGGGAAAGAAATCTTTTTCGATGCTGCCCCGAACTTTGAAAAGCTGAAATCAATCCGGAGTATTGCCAATACAATGATCGGTATCAGCTACTACCTGCAGACAAACCCATCAGATGAAGGAATGACCGGCCGACTGAGAGCAATGACTTACGTGCTGGTCACCGAGTATCGTAACACACGTACCGAAAACTGGCGCTGGTTTGAACAGGTGCTTGCATACGACAATGCGATGTTACCGCTGGCCCTTTTCCATGCCGCCATGGTATTGCACGATGAGGAGGTTGGAAACATTGCGATGGAAAGTATGGAGTTCCTTACTTCACATACATTCCGCGACGGTTACCTGTCGGTTATCGGAAACGAGGAATGGTATCATCGCGACGGAAACCCAAGCAGTTTTGCGCAGCAGCCCCTCGATGTGCTGGCGCAGGTACTGATGTACCACCAGGCCTACCATTATACAAAAGACCGGGCCTACCTGGACAAACTCTATCTCTCCTTTATGTGGTTCCTGGGGGAGAACGACCTCCGGATGAGTTTGTATGATTTTGAAACAAAGGGATGCTGTGACGGATTGGAACGTTATGGAATCAACCGGAACCAGGGCGCGGAGAGTACGCTTTCTTACCTGATCTCGCACCTTACCGTGCTGCAGGCTTTTGAGGAATATTACAAAACGTCTGCCGTATGAAAATTGCGATGCTCGCCCCCGTGGCCTGGCGTACACCGCCCAGGTCATATGGTCCGTGGGAGCAGGTAACATCCAACCTGACCGAAGCGCTGGTAAACCTGGGGATTGATGTCACGCTGTTCGCCACTGCCGATTCCGTCACAAGGGCAGCACTGATAGCGCCCGTTAAAAAAGGATATGCGGAAGACACGGCTGCCGATGCAAAGGTGAACGAGTGCCTGCACATCAGTGAAGTGATGGAACGTGCCGGTGATTTTGACCTGATCCATAATCATTTTGATTTTTTACCGCTGACCTATTCCGCACTGGTGCGCACACCGATGCTTACTACCATCCATGGTTTTTCTTCAGACAAAATCGTCCCCGTTTATAAGAAATACAACGGACATGTCCATTATGCGTCTATCAGCCACTCGGATCGGCGTCCCGAACTTGACTACATTGGTACGGTATACAACGGACTGCTGACAACGCAGTTTTCTTTTGTACCACAACAAGGTACCTACCTGCTCTTCCTCGGCAGGATCCATCCTCATAAAGGCACACTGGAAGCGATCCTTGTGGCAAAAAAAACGGGCATCCCCCTGGTCATTGCCGGTCTGATCCAGGACCAGGAGTATTACAGCCAGAAAATTGCTCCGCTGATTGACGGGCAGCAGGTGCGGTATGCCGGTAATTGCGGTGCCACGGAACGGGATCAGTTACTTGGCGGGGCGCTGGCGCTCCTGCACCTGATCAGTTTTGAAGAACCCTTTGGCCTCAGTGTGGCCGAATCCCTCTGCTGCGGAACGCCGGTGGTGGCATTCAGTCGCGGTTCAATGCCCGAGCTTATCCGTGATGGGGTAACGGGTTACCTGGTAAAAGATGTGGACGGCGCAGCCAGCGCGATTGAACATATCAGCGAACTCGACAGGCGGGAGTGCAGCCGCGATGCAAGGGATCGTTTTTCCAGCGAAAGGATGGGCCTCGACTACCTGGACCTTTATAAAAAAATCCTTAGTTACCCGCTTCTTTCAAAGCCGTCAGCAACTCCTCCAGGTCAACCGTAGCGTAGCTGGATGCATGGTCCGACATGGCATAGGGTATCACCAGCTGGCCATTATGCAGCATCTGTCCGCAGGAATACAAAACGTTTGGCACATAACCTTCCCGTTCTTTATCGTTGGGGGACATCAGTGGTTTGGTCAGCCGGCCAATCACCTTCGATGGATCATCGAGGTCCAGCAGCGATACGCCAAGTACATATTCCCTTACTGGTCCCACACCATGTGTGATCACCAGCCAGCCCGCCGGTGTTTCAATGGGTGAGCCGCAGTTACCCATCTGCACAAACTCCCAGGGGAATTTCGGCGTTTGCAGGATGGATGCCTTTCTCCATACATTGATATTATCCGAAAAAGCAATGTAGTTATTTACCCCGTCGATGCGGCATAACATGGCATACTGGCCGTTTATCTTCCTGGGAAAAAGGGCCATCCCCTTATTCTGGGCCACTTCCCCATTGATGGGCATTACCTTGAAGTCGTAAAAGTTTTTTGTTTTAATCAGTTTGGGAAGGATTGCTACGCCGTCGTACGCGGTATACGTGGCATAATAGGTTACTTCACCATCGTCGTCCCGGAAACAGACAAACCTGGCGTCTTCAATGCCCTTCATTTCCGTATCGGCGATAGGGAATATAACCCGCTCTGAAATATCGGTGTCGACCGAGAAATGCATTTCATAATGTGAGGAAGCCAGCCACAGCATCTCATTCAGCAACAGCATGCTTTGCGGATCATTGCCAAGCTGGTCGCGTGTTTCATCGACATAGCGGAGCAATTCCTCATACGTGAATGTATCGGTCAGCTTATCGAGCATCAGGTTATATGCGGTGGCATTCAGGTCCTGCATTTCACCCAGCTTTCGGCTGAAGCTGCTTTTTTTATAAGTATGGTTCTTTACCTGCTCAGGTGATTCAAGCATTTTACCAACGGGGCCGATTTTAATATTACCCAAACCATCGATGATGCCCGAACGGAAAACGATGGAGGAAATATGACCCTCACCGGTGGCACGGAAGGAAATGATCACCCGTTTTTCGTTCCGGCCGATTTCTGACTGGTCGGGATCTTCCATAATGGATGGATTGAAAAACGCTGCCGCCTCAATCGAATATTCCATGGTGAAGTAAGATCCGATCAGTACTTTCTGCGCCCGGCTGAACTTGTGTGGATCGATGCCGTTTCGCTGCAGTACCGCCGATACTTTTTCAAAATGTTTTTCAAATATTTTGGAGACACTGCGGTGTCTTTTGGAGAAATCGCGAAGCACCTGGGTAAGCATGGCGGACTGCTCTGTGTCCGACAGGCTGTTTATTCTCTGCACAAGATCAACCGCACGGGATTCGGAAGGGAAAAGAAACCTGGCAATAACCCTGCTGGTATCGGGCTGGAAAATGATATCCTTTCTGGTCACATTTACTGTCATAATAAAAAACTTGTGGTGCAGATGGCCCGGATGCTGCTGGATGAAAGCAAGCCAGGAGGGTGCTACTTTGTTAACCTGCTGTTTAACGAACTAGTTGCCGATATATTTCACCAGTGGCCCTCCCGGGGTATTTTATCCGGGGAGCGGGGTCAGGTGATACCCGACGCCAGTGAGCCAGTAAGGACAAAAGACACCGGACGGACAGGGGTAACCGCAATCAGGCACTAAACATCCAATAAAAAAAGGAGCCCATAAGGACTCCTTCAAAAATATTTCCAAAAACCTCAATGGCTTAATAG
>SDZZ01000747.1 GCA_004173255.1 Chitinophagaceae bacterium
GGATATTTTTATGACCAGCGTGACTGGATCAACCAGGGGTACTGGAGCTGGAAAAACCTGGCGGACCAGTTGCCTTATGATTTTGCACCCTGATGCGGGGTGCACATTGATGCCCGGCGTTGCACCGGGCAATCGGGATTATTTCCCCATCACCTTTTCCCACAGTTGCGGAATCCGTTTGATCCATACGAGCTCGCGCATTTTTTCCCGCGCATCTTCTACCGGCGAGCCAAAATAGACCTTGCCCCCGGGAATAGAATCCTTCACTCCACTCTGTGCGTAAATGACCGCGTCCTTCCCGATAGTCAGAGTTTTGCTTACACCCACCTGACCCCACAGGACCACATTGTCTTCGATGGTGGTGGCACCGGCAATGCCAACCTGCGCGGCGAACAGGCAATTTTTTCCAATCACCGTATCATGGCCGATGTGTACCAGGTTATCCATCTTGGTTCCTGCACCTATCACCGTATCGCCACTTACCCCGCGGTCAATGGTACAGTTAGCCCCGATCTCCACCCCATGCTCAATCACCACGCGGCCACCGCTCAGCATCTTTTTGTAATGGATTTCCCGGCTGGTCTTTTTGTTATAATAAAACGCGTCACTGCCTATTACCGTACCCGACTGGATCACCACGTCGTCGCCTATTATACAATGATCCATTATGGTAACGTTCGGATAAATGACACAGTTACGCCCAACCTGCACATGGTTCCCGATGTAGGCGTTTGGCATCACTGTAGTGCCTTCACCAATGGAAGAGGTATCGCCAAACATTTTCATCGACGGCGCAAACGGCCGGTAGGTACGCACAATCGTCTGGTATGCTTCAAACGGATCGTCGGTTACCAGTAGAGCCTTCCCTTCGGGAAAACCCGTTTCCCTGTTTATGATGATGAAGCTGGCCGCCGAGTTGATGCACTTATCGTAATACTTCGGATGGTCCACAAACACCAGGTCTCCCTCTTCTACCTTATGGATCTCATTAATCCCGGTTGCAGAAGCTCCCGTATTTCCAATCAGGGTGGCGCCGATCAGCCCGGCAATCTCTTTCAGTGAAACAGGTTTATCAAAACGCATATCAAAGGTTTTTACAAAGGTAGTTCCTATCGGCAACCAGTGACCGCTTTTATAAAAACATTGGCAGCAAGGAGACTTTAAGTGAGCCGCGAAATATAAAGCAACTGCCTTCAATCATCATTTACAAACGTCGCACAAACCTTTACCAGCCATGCTTACAGCCGACCAGCATTATCCAGTGTAATAAAAGATTATCCGGCTATGCATATGCCTGCCCTGTTGTATTCGTTTGTGCATGCGTATAAAAAACATCGCCGCGTCGCGCTGACCTGTCACTTGAAGCTGCAAGCCAGCCAGGCATGCGGCAATGAAATCCATGCTCGTTCAAACCTGGCCTTATCCACAAGGCGAATAAAATGTGAATAAAATTCTTTATAATTTTTTTTTGGTTAGCGGAAATTATATTTAATAT
>SDZZ01000229.1 GCA_004173255.1 Chitinophagaceae bacterium
CCGGCAAACCAGCTATGATATTACGCTGCAGCAATTCTTTTGCTGCTGTATCCATCTGCGCAAAGCGATGTTCTGCAAGCCCGCGAAGCCGGCCGATAGCCGAATAACCCGGGTTGGTTTTTTTTGTAAGATCATCCAGCATCTGATGTCCATGATCGGGTCGCATGGGAATGGAACGGGAACCATCACGCATCAGTACCACCAGTTCGCGTACCACCGAAAACATATCGACGTCGCCTTCCAGGTGATTGGCCTCAAAGAAATTGCCCTGTGCATCGCGAAGGGTACTGCGGAGATGAACGAAGTGGATCCTGTTGCCAAACTCAGCCACCATCGCTGGCAGGTCATTGTCGGGCCGCACACCGAACGAACCCGTGCAAAAGCAGAGTCCGTTATTCGGGGAAGGAACTGCATGAAACAGATGCCGGATCATTGCGGCGGTGCTGACTACACGCGGTAAGCCAAAAATAGCATAGGGCGGATCATCGGGATGGATAGCCAGCTTCACTCCCACTTCATCCGCCACGGGAACAATAGCCTGGAGGAATTGCACCAGGTTTTGCTGTAAACGGGCAGCATCAATGCCTTTATAAGTGTCGAGTGATTGCTGGAACTGCTGTAGCGTGAAACTTTCCTCGCTACCCGGCAAACCAGCTATGATATTACGCTGCAGCAATTCTTTTGCTGCTGTATCCATCTGCGCAAAGCGATGTTCTGCAAGTGCATATTCCTCCGCCGTGTATTCTTTTTCCGCGCCCGGGCGTTTCAGCAGGAACAGGTCAAATGCGATCATAGCCAGCCGTTCGAAGCGCAGTGCACGGCTGCCATCGGGGCACAAAAACGAAAGATCGGTCCGTGTCCAGTCGAGCACCGGCATAAAATTGTACGTGACCACCCGGATATTATTTGCGGCCAGGTTGCGCAGGCTTTCCTTATAATTTTCTACTAATGTTTTATAGTCGCCCCGTTGCGTTTTTATGTCTTCATGCACCGGCACACTTTCCACAACGGACCAGCGCAGCCCTGCAGCTTCAATCATTGATTTGCGTGCAGCGATGTCCTCTATGGTCCATACCACGCCGTTAGGCACCTGGTGTAAGGCGGTGACCACACCGGTGCATCCTGCCTGCCGCAGGTCGCTAAGGCTTACCGGATCAGAGGGACCAAACCATCTCATTGTCTGTTCAAAACCGTGCATAAATTTTCGATTAAACACCACTGTATGCCAGGAAGCCGCCATCGACTACCACGGATGTTCCATTTACAAAAACGGATTCATTACTCAATAACCAGTTGAGTGCGCCACACAACTCATCCGGCTGGCCATACCGGCCGAATGGTGTTTTCGAAATGATTGCCTCACCGCGCGAGGTCGGTGAACCATCTTCATTGGTCAGCAGCGTACGGTTCTGTTCGGTCAGGAAAAATCCGGGCACAATTGCATTCATGCGAAGTTTATCCGAGTATCGTTTACCCAGCTCCACTGCAAACCACCGGGTATATCCTTCAATCGCTGTTTTCGCCAGGCTATAACCAAGTACCCGGGTAAGACCGCGATAGGCGGTAACAGATGAAATGTTGACGATACTTCCGCCCGACGCCGTTTCCAGCATAATTTTGCCGAACACCTGCGTCGGCAGCAGGGTACCAAAGAGATTAAGGTCAAGCACTTCCCGGAGACCTTTCATATTCAGGTCAAATATATCCTGCGATGGCTGTACCACCCCATCGGGCGTATTACCACCTGCCGCATTGACCAGCCCGTCAATTTTTCCAAAACGGTCAATCATTATATCCGCAGCTTTGCGCAGGTCTTCCTCATTCAACACATCGGCGGTCAGTGCAACGGCGCTGCCCCCGGCCCGGTTGATGGCTTCGGCCCGCTGAACTGCCACTACGGTGTTACGACCAAGGATACCGACATCGGCCCCGGCTTCTGCAAGGCTTTTTGTAAATGCATCGCCCAGTACACCGGTACCACCGGTTACAACAACTACCTTCCCTTTCAGCTTTTTATGTTCCATATGGTTGTAATTGGGCACCGCCATAAAACTTCGCGGATTAACCCTATATTTCCGGTAATTTTAAACAATTTCCTGCGTGAAGTTCGGCTTAATAGTTTTTTATTCACGCAAACGATTACGAAATTTCTAGTATGGTTGGGGGACAATCCCCTGGCTATGGGACGACTAAAAAATGAGTACCATCAATCTCAAACGACTTGCCGAGGAATTAAACCTCTCTGCTTCTACCGTATCAAGGGCTTTACGCGGAAGCCACGAGATCAGCCAGGAAACGAAGGACCGTGTGAAGGCCCTTGCGGAAAAACTCGGCTTCCAGCCAAATCCCCATGCCAGCAGCCTGCGACAAAGTAAAAGCAATACGATTGCAGTGGTGCTGCCTGAAATTGAAAACAATTTCTTTTCGCAGGTGATGAACGGAGTGGAAGATGTGGCGCAAAAAAAAGGCTACCATGTGCTGATCTATCTTACCCACGAGGCGTTTGCACGCGAGAAAGACATACTGCAGGTACTTCGCAACGGCAGGGTCGATGGTATTATGATTTCGGTATCCAATACTACCACCAGTGAAGAACATTTGCAGGAAGTAAACAGGTCGGGTCTGCCACTTGTATTTTTTGACCGGATAGTTGAAAGCATTGATGTGCCGAGGGTAAGTACCGATGATACCGATGCTGCATTCAAAGGCACCGAACACTTGGTGGAAAAAGGTTGTAAACGAATTGCCCTGCTTTCTATGTCCGGATTACTGTCTATCAGCAGCAGGCGTCGCAACGGATATCTCAATGCGTTAAAAAAATACGGGATGGAAACCGACGGCCTCCAGGTCGAATGCGGCACCGATGATGAAACCAACCGCAGGCTGATAACAGCATTGTTACAGGGTCCTAACCCACCCGATGGCATTTTTGCGGCAGTGGAAAAACTCGCCATCAATACGTATGAGGTGTGCCGGCAGCTGGGCGTAAAAATTCCGTCACAACTTAAAATTATCAGTTTCTCGAACCTCTCCGTTACTGCCCTTTTTGATCCCCCGTTAACCACCATTGTGCAACCTGCCTATGAAATTGGCAAGGAAGCAGCAGCAGTGCTGTTCAAAATCATCCAGAAAAAGACGCTGGTGCCCGGTGAAAAAAAATCAGTCTTTCCATCACATATCGTGGAACGCGCATCCACCGGGGGTTAACGGACGATTACTTCCAGGATGTTGAGGTATATTTTTTAACCGATTTACTTCTCAGCAGTGCTTCCAGGTAATAATAATCTGCATATACCAGCGGCACATCCACTTCACTGTTTGCAGCCTTTGACCCGGTGCTGTGCAACAGTATGAATCCTTTGGCATCACCTGCTGCCGCGCGGTAATGCGTAGTCAGTGATTCCATGATCTTTCCGGCCGCCATGCTATAAGCTTTGATGCTGATGTATCCCTGCAGCTCGTACAGTGCGGATGCCAGTACCGCAGCGGCCGAAGCATCCCGTTCCTCATTGGGTATGAGGGGAGCATTGTAATCCCAGTAAGGCACCCCATCTGCGGGCAGGTTTACGTGATCCAGCATAAAGCCCGCCGTTTTTTCTGCCTGCACCAGGTAAGCAGTATCACCGGTAAACCGGTAACACATGGTGAAGCCGTAGACGGCCCAGGCCTGGCCGCGTGACCAGGCGCTTTCATTGCTGTAACCCTGGTGGGTAGTCTTTTTGATCACCTTGCCGGTAACCGTATCGTAGTCGACCACGTGGTAACAACTGTTGTCCGGCCGGAAATGGTTCTTCATGGTGGTGTTGGCATGGGCAACCGCTATTTTATAAAAAGAAGAATCGCCACTGATCTTTGTAGCGGCAAAAAGCAGTTCGAGATTCAGCATATTATCGATGATCACCGGATAATCCCATTTGTCGCGATTATGATCCCATGAGCGGATCACGCCAGCTGTTTTGTTAAACCGCGTGGCAAGTGTGCGGGCCGACTGCATCAGAACCTCTTTCGCGTGCGGATCATTGGTTAACCGGTAACTGTTGCCGAAACTGCAATACATTTTGAAGCCCATGTCGTGCGTGCCGGCATTATATTTTTCCTTTTCAATCAAGGTTGTGGCTGATATTGCCCGGCTCTTCCATTGTTTTTTACCGGTGTATTCATACAGGTACCAGAGCTCGCCCGGGAAGAACCCGCTGGTCCAGTCGCGCGACGCAACCAGTTTTAGCTTACCCTTGTCGAGCGTGCGCGGCGACACAAGCGTACTGTCTGCCGCCCGGGCCCGCTCAGTATTTTCCAGCATCAGTGAAGTCTGTGCTGCTGCCTGCCTGAAAATTTTCTTATAGGGCAGCTTTTGTTGTGCAGATGCAACAACAACCGACAGGCAGGACAAAATGACGACTGATATTTTTATTCCCATAGTTTATTTTTTATAACCCATCATTGACAGGAGTACCGGGTTCATTGACGTTCAGAACCAGACCAGCGGATTACGGACCGGAAGATTACGGATCACTTCTTCTACCTGCGGGTCATGGTCAAGCGTTTCCCATGTCTTTTCATATTGCCTGTTGTGGAGACCAGCCGCAGCAAAAAGGAGAAAGGGCTGGGCTACCGGCCAGTCATCCCAGTACATCACATCTTTCGGATACGGCCAGCTTTCCTTCCTCACTATAAACGGGTACAGGAATTTCACTGCGGTTGCCATCGATACCGAATCATGGATGGTGTAAGTCCACAGGTTTTCGGTGGGGGTGGACAATTCATGCGCAATGGCAGACATGGCATCGAGATTGAAAATGGAATAACCATAGGGCTTGGTCCGTTTCAGTTCGAGCGGAAAACTGCCGTCTGCCGCCAGCTGTCCGGGCAGTAATACCTGTTTGAACCGCTGGCGGCAGAAGTCCTGTAGTTTTTTATCCCCGGTAAAACCGGCAAACACCGCCACCTGCAGCACCCAGCAGGTGCCATGGTTATTCTTTGCATTCATTTCATCGATCCCGTACTGATGTGTGGTTACCCAGGACAGGTAGCTTGAAAACCATAAACGGAATAGCCTGAATAATTCTTTATCTGTGTTGGTACGTGCTTCCACCGACCGCAGTGCCTTTACTACTTCCATCAGCTGGATACCATCGATGATACCGATGCCGCGGCCCGTTGCCCGGCCTTTGATTGCCTGGGCATACAGCAGGTGCGGATTCATCTTCGTGGCCGTGTCGACAAACCATGCTTTACAATGCAGCAACAGCCTGTCGGCATAGGATCGTTTACCCGTTAAAATAAATGCGCTGGCCAGTATGCCCGATACCTGGCTGAACCGGATCATGGCCAGCCGGTGAGCGGTAAAATTATCAGGGTTGGTCAGTCCGTCCCGCTGGATGTATGGACTGTCGGCACTCGCCGGATTCGGCCACCAATAATCACCTTCACTGTAAAAGTCATGTTTGCCTCCGGCACTTCGCGGGCTTGAGGAAGCTGTTACAGTAACCGGCTGTTGAGCCATGGCCCATTTGGCTTTCTGCAGGATCAGTGGTTTTAATACTGTGGCTATGGCGGACTTCAATGATTTAGCATGCTGCTGCTGCGCCGGCAGCGTGCAGTGCATCAATACAAACAGTACGGGCAGGAATATTTTCATCATTGGCTATTCAGATCTCCGTGAACACAAGGGGAATGTTTTTAATGCCGGCACTTACAACTGATTTCCCGCTCCCGTTGCGCACCTTTATAATGGCGCGGCCGTTGTACAATTGAACCACGCGTGAACCGGTGGATGTACCCTGATTATCGATGAGTTCGCCGGCACCGGTGATGCCGAAGCGGACAATCGCCCTGCTGTCGAGGCAGGTGATTCCGGCTGCATCCATTAGTGTCACTTCCAGGCTGCTGATGCCTTCCTGCTCCCCCGTTTTTTTCAGTTGCAGCTGCGCTGGTTTGCCCCAGGGTGCAGACTGGTACTGAAAGCTGATAGAGTCTTCCAGCATGGTCTTACCCTTTTTACCAACTACTTTCACCTGATGTGGGCCGGCAGTAAGGGGCACTTCCCACCTGAGGCCTGCAGCCGGAAAGTCCTGGCTGTTGCGTTTCTTCACGCCCAGTGTTTTGCCGTCCACCCACATTTCGGCCGATTCCATATTGGAAAAAACCTTGATCATTTTTGTTTCGCCTTCGACGCCCCATCGCACCGGCCAGGTATGCCCATATATATGTAACATGGGCTTATCCGACCAGTAAGACTGGTACACATAGTATGTTTCCTTTTTGGTAAAATCACGTTCCACCACTCCCTTCTGGTTGACATAGGGAACCGGGTTATCGGGACGCAGCGGTGTCGAAAAATCCTTGAATGGCCACTGGGCAGTGCCGGTAAGCCAGGGCATCGTTTCCTGTTCTTTCAGGTGCCAGTCGACCAGGTTAACCATATACGATTCGCTCCAGTCACCATCTTTCGATGCCCTTGCCGCGCCGCCGATCAGCGATGCATCACCTGCCCGTTCATCGGCCGTGCCGGCAGCCCTGATTTTCTGCAGGCCGTTGTCGGGACTTTCCGAATGACGACCGGCATGGCTATCGCCTCCCCACTCCACATGCAGGAAATGGTCGACCTTTTTCATTTCATTTTCCGAAATGGATTTGTATTCGGTATAGATACCACGGTACCATCCGGCCCAGATCGACGGTGAATAAACATCTACTATGTCTTTGCAGAAATCACAACGGCGGATGGCGGTTTTCCTGGATGGGTCCATTTTATGGGAAAGGTCATTCAGCTCTTTCATAAACGAACGGATGGCGAGGGTATCGAACACAGGGAAATCACCGGCCCAGTCGTTTTCGTTACCCAGTCCCCAGATGATAATGGACGGATGATTATAGTGCTGTTCAATCATGTTCGAAAGCATGCGGGTGGCCTGCGCCTTATACAGTTCGCCGCCAAGTCCGCCCCTGCACCAGGGAATCTCTTCCCACACCAGTATACCGAGGCTGTCGCAGAGGTTTAAAATTATCCGCGATTGCTGGTAATGACCCAGCCGGATAAAATTGACGCCCATCTCTTTCATCATGATCATTTCAGTGCGCATCAGGTCTTCGGTCATGGCTGCTGCAACCCCCGCATGGTCTTCGTG
>SDZZ01000748.1 GCA_004173255.1 Chitinophagaceae bacterium
CCCTAAGCCATGCAGCCAATCGACCCACAGGACAGCACCAACAAGAAAACCACCGACGCGCTACTGGAAATATCACGCGCACTAAAGGAAAAAACGAAGACGACCAGCGAAAAGCTAAACTCCCTTCTCGAGCAGGCGGAAAAAATAAAGGGCGCTGCTCCGCTAGATAAGCCCGGAAAATAATCCTAGGGGTTGTACCGCAATCTGCCGAAATCTAACAAAACGGAAAACTGCTGAGCAGCCGCTGGCAAAGAAAACAACACATCAAGACGTTCCTTAGATATATCCTACCGAAAACTGCGGCCTAGCAATAGTATGCATTCTATTGGAACAATTGCGAAACAGATGAAAAAGATCCGGATTCGGGAAACCGGTCAGTATGTACTTGATGTGCTTACCCAGGCACTGGAACTGGAAAATGCGAAGTGCTTGCCCTGCAAGGTGCAATCGAAAATTTTCTGAACAATCGATAGCGACAGGCCCCTTGTAGTCATGCTCGATTACCGCGTGGAGTGCAAAGAGCGCCTTTGGATATTTTCAAAAATAACGGAAAATTATCCATACCTGCCACTCCCCGAAGCCCTTTGACCTTGACCAGCTGTATCTGACCTTGAGGAAATGCATTCTACATCCAGTGGCAAAGGTTCCCAGCAAAACAAAAAGTCCCCTGTGTAGAATTCCCTTGAAAGCCATCCTGCTCGGCAAAGTGAACCCCGTCGGTACTTGACAACAAGCGCAAATGCGAAACCGTGGTCAGATAGTCCAGCCCGCGATAGGTCATCACCCCGGCATCTGTTGCCACAAGGTCCGGATCGTTCAGCGGCACCTTGATGACCTCCAGCTTACAGTTTGTTCATCACTGGAAAAAATATGAAGCCCTCTTTCCGGGCAATGCTCTCGGCCACCCGTACCTGTAGCCAGATCTTTCCCCCGAAGCGGAAAACCCCGGGATTTAAAAGGCAGATCACCTGTAGCCCAGGGTCGCTGGGCGTGATGTCTTTTGGAAATAAAATCGGCTTGTTGGGAAACCTTCTGGCCAGGTCTTTCATAAATCCCAAAACAACCCTGATCCATCAAAGGTTCTAACGAAGATTGTTTTGGGCTTGGGTAAAACCCAGTTCAAATCCTGGCTCCTAATCAACCTCCAAAAAATTAAAAAACTAGAACCATTTCATCTGAAAAATGTTCTTTCCAACGTTTCACCAACCATAACCTAGACAATGAATGCAGTTTCACCCTGGCAGGTGGCAGCAGCTGCCGACCTTGCCGATGACAGTTTACCGGTACTATATCAAAATGCGATCGCAGAGCACAATTTCAAGACCACCCTTTCCCCATCCGGCCTATATGTCAGCTGCGAGTGGAAAGGTGGCAACATAGCTTTCCGTCCAACCTATTCACCTGCATACGACCTTAGTATCAAACGGAAAACGGTGACCGAAAACGGCATTACCCTTTCGCTCAGCGCGTCCATGGGCGATTTCAAGGTGAACAT
>SDZZ01000749.1 GCA_004173255.1 Chitinophagaceae bacterium
GCTGGTGACTGATGATATTGAGGAGGCAATGAACCATATACATTCCTACATTACCACTAACTATAAGATCATGCCCCGCCGTCGCGCATTCCCGTTTTTCGAGAAGAGGTGAGGATTGGCACTGTAGTGTCGGTACCCTGCCATCGCGCATTCGCCTTTTTCGGGAAGCGCTGAGGATTGGTGCTGTAGTGTCGGTACCCCTCCGTCGCGCATTCCCGTTTTTCGGGAAGCGCTGAGAATTTGGGCTGTAGCGGGCGGAGCCGGTCGTGAATAATGTTAGTTAAGCAGGAAAGCAAAGACATTCCGGATGATTTCGATGGCAAACGAAGCACGCCGAAAAACCGTAGGTTTGCAGCACTAAAACCAGCACATGAACAATATTGATATCCTCGGATATGTGGCCGGTGCAATTACTGCGCTCACCTTCCTGCCGCAGGTACTGAAGACCGCAAAGGACAAGTCGGCAAAGGATATCTCGCTTGGGATGTTCCTGATTGCCGCTTCAAATAATATCCTGTGGATTATTTACGGCGCATTGCTCGACAACTGGGTGATCATCCTGACCAACAGTGTAGTGTTGTCCATGGCACTTATCATGATTTATTTCAAACTGCGATATAATGACGAAAAAGTTCAAGACCTTAATCTTTGATCTCGGCGGTGTGCTGATCGACTGGAACCCGTACTACGTATACGATGAAAATTATTTCGAAAGCGAAGAAAAACGTAAACAGTTCTTCGCGGAAATCTGCACCAGCGACTGGAATGAAGAACAGGATGCCGGTCGGTCCATCGTAACGGCCACCTGGGACCTGATCAAAAAACATCCCGGGTGGGAGCAGCCGATCCGCGATTTCTATGGTCGCTGGACCGAAATGCTGAAAGCACCGATCCCGGGCACTGTAGAGATTTTCCGCGAATTAAAAGAAAGCGGCAATTACTCTATTTATGCCCTCACCAACTGGCAGGCGGGCCTGTTCGATATTGCACTGGTGCGGTATAATTTCCTTGAATGGTTCGATGGGCGCGTGGTCAGCGGAGAGGAAAAAATGCGTAAGCCCTTTCCTGAATTTTACCAGCGACTGCTCGACCGGTATAATGTAAAACCGGAAGATGCGGTGTTTATCGATGATAATTTCCGCAACGTGGAAGCAGCGCGGAAGATGGGTATAGAGTCAATCCATTTTACCTCGCCGGAAAATCTGAGGGAAGAATTGAAAAAACTGGGAGTGTTATAGTGCGCGACACCAGTGGTGCCTTCAATGGCGCGGCTCCGATAGAATTCAGGGCGAACAGGCAACTGAGCCAGTACGGCTGGATACCTACCGCTTCCTCTGCCTGAACGAACGGTCATAATAACCCGGTTCCTTTTTCCTTATCCATTCCACAAATTCACGGATTGATTGGGAGGACTGGATCAGGTCGATCGTATAGTATTTCTTTTTTAATTCTTTCTCGGTGAATACCCGGTGGATTTTGTCATGGCAGATCT
>SDZZ01000750.1 GCA_004173255.1 Chitinophagaceae bacterium
ATACAGCATCGGCCCGTTGTGTTCTTTTCAGATCGAACCAGCGATGTCCCCACTCGGCAAACAATTCAAGCCGGCGTTGTTTCTCCACTTCCAGCAACAAGTCACCTTTAGTCATACCGATAGGAAGTTCTCCTATCCCAGCTCGGACGCGGATTGCGTCAAGGTCCTCTGTACCATCTGTCAGCTTATCCTGCTGGATCCTTGCTTCTGCGCGGATCAGGAACTGTTCTGCAAAACGCATCACCATCGTGTGCTCTGTAACAGGGTTCACCGCATCAAACCGCACTTTGTATTTATACGCAAAGTAGTGACTGACGCCAGTGGTGGCCGACTTCCTGTAACCGGTCCAGTTAAGCAAACGAAGGTCACTGGGCTCAAACGAAGGGATCAATGTGATTGTATCCAGGCGAAACAAGGAGCCTCCGGTGGGTGTTGATGGCACCGTTACATTTCCTTCCCAGGTGTTACGTCCACCACCATAGTTAATGGACTGCAACTGCCAGATAGCTTCCGCGCTGCCGCCGAGAAACACCTCATTCAGGTTTGTCATTAATTCATACCGGCTGTTGTTCAATACCTCGGTTGCTTCCACTTCTGACAAAGACCATTGCTTTGTGTACAGGTACACCCTTGCCAGCAAAGCAGTAGCCGCCGCTTTATTTGGACGGAACCTGGTTGATGATGGATAGTCATCACCCATCAGCCTTTTTGCTTCCTTCAGGTCGCTGATGATGTTCGCATACACCACGTCCTGCGGATCGCGCGGTTTCACATTATTTTCTACATAATTGGTATTGGTGACCAACGGCACATCACCGAACATATTTACCAGGTAAAAATAAAAGAATGCGCGCTGGAAATACGATTCACCAAGCAACTGATCCTTTACCGATGGGGTAAGACCAGTTGCAGCGGTTAGACCCGCAATGCAGGAGTTGGCCTGGTAAATATAATTGTACAGGCTGGACCAGTACACACTTACATACTGGCTGCTCGGCAGCAGGTTATTATTCCTGAACACATCATAGTTAGCAAAGGCAGAAAAATAGAACAAATCATCAGCCTGCATGGCAGACAGGTAACTCACCAGCACATTTGCAAACTGGTAATTAAACGAGTTCATGTTTGCATACACTCCCGTTACTGCAGCTGTTGCTGTTTTGTCATCAGTAAATACCAGCTCCGATACCAGCTGGTCCTGTGGCAGGGGCGTGTCAACATATTTGGAACAGGAGAGTCCAAACATCGAGATAATGGCTATTATTAAAAGTGTCTTTTTTATCATGATCATTTTTTTAATCCTGGATAATACTCCCCTTAGAAGGTGATTTGAAGTCCGGCAGTAATGGTTTTAACGGGAGGCATGGATAACCCCTGCGTTTCCGGGTCAAACCCGTCATAGTCGGTAATCGTCAGCAGGTTCTGCCCGAGTACATATACACTGATTGCAGGTACGTTCCACTTTTTGGTCAGGCTGGACAGGTTATAC
>SDZZ01000751.1 GCA_004173255.1 Chitinophagaceae bacterium
CTCCTTTAAACAGGTATAGCCGTGCAAGCAACGCGGTAGCGGCTGCTTTTGATGGGCGGGTAAGCCCGGGTTGGGAAACAGGTAATAAATCCACGGCTTCTTTTAGCTCTTTTTCCAGTAGCTGATAAGCTGTTTTGAGGCTGGGCCGGCTGGAGGCTTCATTAAAATTGGTGTTATTGCGCAAGGGGATGGCAAGGTCGGTATCTGCGCTGCTTTCCTGGTAAGCGGGAGACCAGATCTGCAGCCCTTGCAAGTAAAACCATCCGCGAAAGAATAGCGCCTGACCCTTTATATTATCCCAGCTCTGCAAGTTTCCGGCTGTCCGGGAATTGTTTGATAATACTTCTAATGCGGTGTTTGCCCGGTAAATGGCGCCGTAAAGGTTGCTCCAGTCATTGAACTCAGCGGCAAACAGGCGATCCTTTTCCCAGGTGTACATGCGCTGGAAATTTTCTTCCATCTGGTTGTAGTTGTCCTGGCTTAGGTAGTAATCGTCGGCACTGACTTCCCCTGCGCCTAGATCGCGCTGGTTAAGTTCCGGGTAATAGTCCAGCAGGGCCTGGGCATCGGCGAGGGTGCTGACAATTTTTAAATTTTTACTGGGCTTTTCGTCCAGGAATTTTTTACAGCCGGACAGGCTTAGCAGCGCAAACAATGCCAGTAGGACAGCTAAAGGGATGTTGCGGGTTGGGTTGGATGTAGTTTTCATGTTGAGGTGTTAAAGTGAGGTTCTTAAACCAAATGCGACGTTTAGTTGGGAGGGAAGGCTGGTCTGACGAAAATCCGGGTCTATGTCCTGGTTATTCGCCCTCCACAAGATCCCCAGGTTGTTGGCGTTTACAAACAATTCTATTTGCTGGAAAGGAAGTTTGGGGTATTTGCTCCGGTCCAGCTGGTAGCTTAAATTCACATATTGAAGCCGGAGGTGATCCCCTTTGATGACGGTTGCCTCAGAACTTGCATAGAATGAATCCCTGCTTCCAACGGCTGGATAAATCATGGAAGGCACATCTGTATGCCGTTCATCGCCGGGTTGCTGCCAGCGCTGGGCGAAGTCGGAATGACCAGAGCGGCTGGCAAACAGGGAATTGTAGTTAACAGTGGTTCTGCGGAAGTAAAAGCCCAGCTTATAGTTCAGTGAGAAGGTCAGACTGAAATCTGCGTAACGCAGGGTATTTGCCAGAAAGCCGTAGCTAGTGGGAAGCGCGGGGCCGTGATATGTAAGCTCATCGATACTGGTCCCTTCTCCAAGTATGGAATTGTAGTTCTTGCTGACTGTACCATTCAGGTAGCCTTGAGGGTCTCCATTTGCCGGGTCAAGTCCTGCCCAGCGGTAGGAGTAAACCGAGTAGACAGGTTTTCCCACCATTCCTGTAACCATGGGGGTAGCATTGCTGACAAACCGGTTTCCCTGGGGGGCGCTGAGGTAGTACTTTTTGATCTGGTCCCGGTAGTGGTTGAATCCCAGGGTGCTTGTC
>SDZZ01000230.1 GCA_004173255.1 Chitinophagaceae bacterium
CCTTGATTACCCTGCTGCTGGAAGGATTGCTGTTGTTGACCGCCATAACCTTGATTTGACTGCTGTGGCTGCATTGACTGGCCACCATAGCCGCCCTGACCTCCACCCATGGATGCTTGCTGATAGTGTTGCATGAAGGTGTTGAAGTCGAGCTGACTAGGATCGATGCCCTGACTTTGTAGGACGCTGGCAAAAGCGGCCATATTATCGGGGTTCATATCAGGCATGCCAGGCATACCCATGCCAGGCATTCCCATTCCCATAGGACCACCAGGAGGAGCAGCTTGAGGACCAGCAGGCGCAGCTTGACCGGGCATACCACCTCCAGTCAACATCATCTCGAACTGCTTGGTCTCGGCCTTTTGGTTGTTGATGGTAGAAGCCATGTTCTGCTGTCGCAAACAGTATTGGGTCCAGGTAAACTCGTCAAAGCCGTAGTTGAAGAAATCGGTCTGGTCGGTGCCTGGTAAGCGCCAGGGCTTTGTGTGTTCGGCGAGATCAGCGTCAATGTCGACCTCGGTGATGAGCTTTCCAGCAGGGTCCCATGAAGGAATGGCATTGACGTCTATCGATGATGTGCGGACTTCGGGATATTGTGAGCCGTCTTTCAGCGATACGAGCTTCTTGTTCTGAGCAGTCGAAGATTCCGTCTTGAGAGTCGGTGTTTGTTGTGCTTGTTGGGTAGGAACGTTGTCGACAGAATCAGTTCGGGCAGGAGCTTCTGGCTTGATGCCGCGGAAAGGACGAGCTTGCCTGATGGGCGAGTTAGGAAGGAAGTTGATGTCGCAGACGCTATATAAACTCACGGTGGCTCTGGTGCAGCGCCTTCCTTGTGCTCGGTGATGATGTCAATGTCGCTATCACTGTCTTCATCTTCGTCGTCCTCATCCTCGTCGTCTACGTCGATATCCGGTTGTTCGTTAGGATCGTCTTGGTTTGTCGGCTGTTCGTTCTTAACCGGCACATCGCCATTCTGATCGTAGAAATCATCCTCTTCTTCTTCCATGATGATGTGTGCTATGTGCGATTGCTAAAATGTGGGAGATAATTGAGTTGTCGCAAGTTGAAGCTGGCGATGCTACAGAGAGAGGGACAGCGACAACACGTAGGGGTCCGAGCTCGAATCGAGGTCTTTGGCAAAACTAAAGCATCAAACGCGACTTCCAACTCTGTCCAGTCTGTCTAAACAAGCCGATCAATTGTATATTTGTATCTTGTACCGAGTACTCGAATCTACGAAGCTGTCGTCTTTCTGCCACCATCTGACCCCGGCGACGTGCATTCAACCCGGACGTGCGCCTTCACATCATCAAGCAAACAACTTCATCATCGCTTCACTGCAGACATCCTTCACTTTGTGCATACGACCATGGCTTTCGGCAGATCTAATTCGCTGAGCCTGAATACTGGCGCCGCTAACTCTTTGTTGTACGTCCATCCAAGACACCCCTTGCGCAACAGGCTATTTTCAACATGCGACGATCCGCCATCACATTCCTTCCAGGCGCGCTGACCATTGCTCCCTCTAGCAGCGGCGGAAACACCACAGCCTTGGCCTCGGGTGACATCCATGTCAACAGTGCCCATCACCAGGTAATTGATAAAACGGCAGATTCATTCCGCATCAGTTGTTATTCTCCCGACGGGCAACCCGAAGCACTCGAGAGGAAGAGTAACGAAGGAAAAGGGTTCCTGCTTTGTGTGCAGTGGCATCCCGAGCGCATGTTCCGTTTTAACCTGCAGGACGCACCGGCATCAGCGGGAATCCGTGACCGATTTTTAAAGGAAACAAAAAAATACAGCAAAGCCCATGAAAATTTATAACCCGGCTACGGAAGAACTGATTACCGAACTGGCCGACGACAACCAGCAGTCATTGCAGGCCTCATATGATCAGCTCCGCGCTGCGCAGGCATCCTGGGCACGGGTGTCATTATTGGAACGGATCAGTATCATCACAAAGTTTACTGAACTATTAAAAGTGGATCTGGAAAAACTGGCGGCGATCCTGAGCAGTGAAGTGGGCAAACCCGTGCAGCAATCGCGCAATGAGATCAATGGTGCCATCGGACGCATCAACTGGATGGTAGCCAACGCGGAAAAATACCTGTCGCCCGAAACGATGAGCGACAACGGTGAAATGGAAGAAAGGATCAGTTACGAGCCACTCGGTGTGGTGTGTAACATATCTGCGTGGAATTATCCGTATCTCGTCGGAGTGAATGTTTTTATCCCGGCCTTGCTGGCGGGTAATGCCGTTTGTTACAAACCATCTGAATATGCCACACTGACCGGACTGGAAATTGATCGCCTGTTAACATTGGCCGGCGTACCGGAACATGTTTTCATCGTTGCGAAAGGCGCATCCGGGGTAGGTAAAATACTGCTTGAACTCCCGTTCGATGGTTATTATTTTACCGGCAGTTACCAAACCGGGAAGTACATTTTTGAAAAGGTATCATCGAAGATGGTGCCCTGCCAGTGTGAGCTCGGCGGTAAAGACCCTTTGTATGTAGCCGATGACATAGCGGACGTTAAATCGGTGGCTGCTGCCACGGCCGATGGAGCCTTTTATAATAATGGTCAGAGCTGTTGTTCGGTGGAACGGATCTATGTCCACGAAAAGATTTATGATCAGTATGTGCAGGAATTTGTGTCGGAGGTAAAGTCATGGAAGATCGGATCTCCCGATAAGGATGGTGTGTATATTGGCCCGCTCAGCCGTGGCCAGCAGGTAATGTTCCTGGCACAACAGGTGAATGACGCGGTAAAAAAAGGTGCGAGTATCCTGACGGGCGGAAAAAAGATAGACGGTCCGGGGCATTATTTCGAACCGACTGTGATGATCAATGTGGATCACCGGATGGACCTGATGAGGGAGGAATCATTTGGACCGCTGATCGGAATTATGAAGGTGAAGGATGACCAGGACGCCATCGACCTGATGCGTGATACCGAATACGGGCTTACCGCCAGTGTGTACAGCAGCAACCGCGACCGGGCCGAGTCTATTCTTTCTTCCATCGATTCCGGAACGGGTTATTGGAACTGCTGCGACAGGGTAAGTGCCGCCCTGCCATGGAGCGGGCGGAAACATTCCGGATTTGGTTCTACCCTGTCGTATACCGGGCTTCGCGCATTTACCAAAACCAAATCGTATCACCTGCGTAAGGCCTGACACGTGAATAAATAAAAGAAGGGCGTCATGCTGACCAGCTTGCTGCGCGAAAAAAATCACGTCCGGTGTCGGCAAACTTCAATAAAATTATGTGCAAACCTGTTTCGTTATCCTTTACCTTTGCAGCATAAATCCCGACGTTGAATCAAAGAGAACAACATATTATTCCAGTATAGAAAGGTCCCGACATTTTGTTGGGATTTTTTTTTAACCACCGGTTATGGATGTAGAAATATTATCGAGGATCCAGTTTGCGTTCACCATTGCGTTTCATTATATCTATCCGCCACTCAGCATCGGGTTGGGCCTGATCCTGGTGATCATGGAAGGCATGTACCTGCGAACGGGCAACCGGATTTATGAACAGATGACGCGGTTCTGGATCCGGATTTTTGCATTGATTTTCGGCATTGGTGTGGCTACAGGTATTATTATGGAGTTTGAGTTCGGGACAAACTGGGCTACCTACTCACGGTATGTCGGCGATATTTTCGGCAGTGCCCTGGCGGCGGAAGGTATTTTTGCTTTCGCCCTTGAAAGCGGGTTTCTCGGCGTACTCATTTTCGGGTGGAACCGGGTAGGTCCAAAGGTTCATTTCTTTTCGGCGTTGATGGTCTTGCTGGGTTCCATGTTCAGTGCGGTATGGATTGTGGTGGCCAACAGCTGGCAGCAAACACCCGCCGGTTTCCATATTGTAGGGGAGGGCATGAATGCGAGGGCGGAGATCACGGACTTCTGGGCCATGGTGTTTAATCCGTCGAGCGTGGATCGCCTGCTTCATGTGTGGATCGGTGCATTCCTCGCGGGCGCCTTCCTGGTATTGAGTGTGAACGCCTGGTATATCCGGAAGAAAAAATTCCTGGAAATAGCAAAGCCATCTTTTAAAATTGCATTGGCTGTGGCGGCGGTCTGTTCGCTCGCGCAGTTGTTTATGGGTCACCGCAGTGCGGATGGTGTAGCAAAAAACCAGCCGGCCAAACTGGCGGCATTCGAAGGTCATTATGATAGTTCGGCCCGCGCCGATATGTTCCTGATGGGATGGGTGAACCAGCAAACCAAAGAGGTTACCGGCGTCAGGATACCAGGTGGATTATCGTTCCTGATTTATGGCAACAGTAATACACCCGTTAAGGGACTCGATGCGTTCAGGGTAGAGGATCGTCCGCGACAGGTAAATGCCATTTTCCAGTTTTACCATTTGATGGTGGCCATCGGCATGTTGCTGATTGGGCTTTCACTCTATGCCTGCTGGTTATGGTGGAAAGGCAAACTGTTTAACAAGGACTGGCTGATGCTGGTGTTTGCCTGGTCGGTACTGTTGCCCCAGGTTGCCAACCAGGTAGGCTGGTTCTCGGCCGAAATGGGGCGGCAGCCATGGGTGGTGTATGGATTGCTCCGTACATCCGATGCCCTTTCAAAAAATGTGTCGGCCAACCAGGTGGTGTTTTCACTCGTGCTTTTTACCGTGGTTTATATTACGCTGCTGGTGTTGTTCCTGTACCTGTTGAATAAAAAAATAAAACACGGACCGGTAGACTATTCCAAAAAAGAACATATCGACGAGGGTTCAAAAAGGGATAACCCGATGATGGACCATATCGATGAAAACGCGCCTGCCGGAAGAAAGCAGGCAGCAGGTGAAAACCCGTTGCCGGACCTCAGTTAATTTATTTCAGGAAAAGATTTGAATATGGAAACGTTCCTTGGGCTTGATTATAACGTATGGTGGTTCCTCGTGTTCGGCGCGGTGATTTCCGGTTATGCCATCCTTGATGGGTTCGATCTTGGTGCCGGTGCGTTGCACCTGTTCCTGAAGAAGGAGGAGAGCAGGCGTATTGCGTTGAACGCGATCGGGCCTGTTTGGGATGGCAATGAAGTGTGGCTGGTGATTGGCGGGGGTGCGTTGTTCGCCGGTTTCCCGGTTGCTTATGCGGCCATCTTTTCTGCATTTTATGTTCCCTTTTTTATTTTCCTGATCGGCATCATCTGGCGTGCGGTAGCTATTGAGTTCAGGAGTAAGGAACCGGGGAAGACCTGGCGGCTGGTGTGGGATGTTGTGTATTCATTTGCATCGGTGGTCATTGCCTTATCGCTCGGGCTCATGCTCGGGAATGTAGCATTTGGTTTGCCGCTGAATGACCAGATGGAGTTCCATGGCAACTGGCTGAGCTTTTTCAATCCTTTTTCCATTATGGTGTCCATCACCACACTGGCGCTGTTCATGATGCATGGTGCTATTTTCCTGGCCATGAAAACTGAGAACCGGCTGTATGCAAAGCTGACGATCCTCGCAAAAAACTTTACCATCTTTTTCCTGCTCAGTTTTGTAATCACCACCCTTTATACCCTGTTGTACATTCCCCACCTGAGTGACCGTGTACGTTCCGGCCCGGGCTTCTTTATTTTTCCCGTCATCATGATGCTGGCCATCGCCAACATTCCGCGTATGCTGAAAAAGCGAAAGTTTGGCCTTGCCTTCGTCAGCTCATCCGTAACCATCGCATCGCTGCTGATCATGGTCGCCATTGAAGTATTCCCCTACCTCCTGTACTCACCTGTCAATATTTCCCACAGCATCACCATCGAAAATGCTGCTGCCTCACCGAAAACGATGAAAATCCTCCTTGTCATTGCACTCATCGGTACACCGCTGGTCGGACTTTACACCGGTTTCGTTTTCTGGACCTTCAAAGGTAAAGTCAAACTCGACGAAATGTCTTACTGAACCCCGCCCGGAGGGCAGGATGCCGCTTCGAATGAAAACCCCCGGCATTTTCTGGAAGACTTGCCGAAAAGGACCGCCACCGGCTTTGCGTTCCTCAGAATGAAGTAAAAAAACCAGGCAGAATTGTCCCGCCTTAGCGGGAGCGGCCCGCGTTCAACAACAAATCATAAGGTCCTTGCCCGGCCCTCCCGGTATCAGCGGGGCAAACTGCCTGGTTTTTTTTACGGCAACCCAAAAAAAACCGCCCCTTTTCAGGGACGGTCCGAAAAAATGCTGGTGGCTTCTATTCGAAGAGCATTTTTTTCGTGAAGATGTAGCCTGTGCCCAGGTTCTTAATTTTCAGGATATACATCCCCGACGTCATTTTAGTGGTCCGTGGGATTTGCAGGTTGGCTGTCCTGGACCTCGCGGTGGTTTGTGCCATGATAGTCTGGCCATTCATGCTCACCAGGGTGATCTCGTATGCTGCCTCTGCTTTTCCGTTGATGCGGATATTCAGGACATCCTTTACCGGGTTCGGTCCGGCAGTGATTTCATCCATATCGCGTTGGATGAATGTCGTGCATTCGACGAGAGAATGAGTCGCGAATTTCGAACTTCCTGCAGTTCCAAAATTCAGAACCAGATTGATGAATTGATTTTTACTTCGGCGTTCGACGAGAGCTTTCGTCAGATGATGAGCGGCATTTATTTTTCCGACACCCGTGTAGAGAACTTCGAACCCCTCGCGCTCGAGGAGTCCTTGAATCTCTTCCTCCATGGCACCGACAATCAAAATCACTGTGCGGAAGGGCTTGCGGCTGCTTCAGGAGCGGCAGTCTCGGCAGCAGCACCCGTTGTGCTCGCAGCCTTACAATCTCTGAGTTGGTCGAGGCGAGCATTCGTATACGTGCCGTCCTTCTTCAAGACCCAAGGAGCGTAAGGATAAAAAGTCGCGGTGACGCAGTTTCCGGCTTTTGCAACGGCCCACTGGCGGTCTTCAGAACTCGCGGTGTGAATCACACCCTGATGATCACGAATAGCGACCGCAAACGAAAACATCCCCGGAGCTGCGCCGATGCCGTTACCGTTGTTTACGATCGCCACGGGTGGCGTGACTCGTTCAACTGCCACGATCTCGCCATCAACTTCTTCGGA
>SDZZ01000752.1 GCA_004173255.1 Chitinophagaceae bacterium
ACCATGAACTCGGCATCGGCCATTTTGATGCCAAGCGCTTTGGCCTCATTGCTGCGGGCGATCACACAACCATCATTGTTGGACAGCACGACCACCACCTTGCTTTTTAATTGCGGCTGAAAGAGGCACTCGCAACTGACATAGCAATTATTGATATCAACATGCGCAAACACGGGCGTACCTCCCCATACGGTGCTGCGGCTGCAGCAAGGGGTTCAGGCTCAGCATCACCACGCCCCAGCAGGTCCAGGTCTCCGAATTTTCAATGATGATGTTGCCGGTATCGGCTTTTAGTAACAAACGTCCGGGTTCGGGGCAATATTCACGGGTATAGAAACCACCTTCATGGAAGAATACCACGATACTGCCGCTGACCGGCTGCAAAGTCCGGTCGATCACCAGGACATGACCTTCCAGGATATGATAGTTTTTCATCGCGTCGCTGCCCATGCGCATAAAAAAGGTATTATCCGGGTCCATCACGATAATCTCACTGACATCCAGTTCGGGTTCCTCGTGTGTCAGCATCGGCAGCCGGAACCCCAGCACATCCCTTTTCACCCGGTGTTTCCTGATATGCAACATAATTAATTACTAATTTATTTAGCAAATATAAGGAGCGGCTTAGTAGATTTCCAAACAAATAGTTTTCCACAACATTTGAAATACTAACATTTTTAGCATTATGTTTGTATAGATTTTGTTATGCAGGAATTTTATATCGATGTGGTGCTGCACCGGGGAGCAACCCGGGTACAGGTGGACGAAGTGCCGCCTGAAAGCTGGGCTATGCCCGGCACACCGCAATTTATCATTGAATTTCATACCCCTTCAGGATTCCTGACACTGACCCTGCAATTGGAGGGCGGGAACTGGTATGACCGGAACACGCGGCTTTCTGAAGATGATTTTCACCTGCGTTATTTTGAGCTTGGCCCGGACGAGACCTGGAACCCGGATTACGAAAGTCCATTGAGTACCGAGGAAATAAAGGCCATCGGTGCTGCGATCAGTAACCACATGATCGTAAGCTTAACGGCCTATATGGGCCTGTTCGTTCCGCAATTCCGTAACCCGACCTTAAACTGACAGCGATATGGAAGCGACCAAAGAAATCATTAGCAAATTGCGGCAGGACCTGCTGAAATGGGAAGGCTATAAGGCACCCGTCAGCGGGCGTCAGGACCAGATAGGTTTAGGGCCACTCGAGAATGGATTTCCCAATGGCGTCTTCCCAAAAAGCAGCGTGCACGAACTGGTTTGCGCCAGTAGCGAACAGGCGGCGGCTTCGGGCGGCCTGGTATCAGGGATGCTGTCTTTATTGATGCAGCCCGGTGGCGTTTGTGTCTGGATCGGCCGGGACAGGCGTTTGTTCGCCCCTGCCCTGTCTGCTTTTGGCGTTGAACCGCAGCAGGTGATCTTTATCAGCTTAATGAATGACAAGGATACGTTGTGGGTCATGGAAGAGGC
>SDZZ01000231.1 GCA_004173255.1 Chitinophagaceae bacterium
CCCGGCACCGCACTGCGTTGCGCGATATATTCCTGTACGTAAGCCGGGTCACGTTCCTGGTTGTCGGTCATGTAAGCAAAGAAGCCGATCTTTTTCGCAATATTTCCCCGCAGGGTCAACCCACGGGTGTTCAGGAACAGCGATTGGTCATTGTCTTTTTCTTTGGATAGTGTATACTGGATGACCGGGTTGATGACCAGGTCAAAGTCCTTTATATGCACTTCATACAGGTTGGCCGGACTGGTATAAAAATTTTTTAATACGGGCTTGCGTGAATTGTACTGTTCGCGCTCTTCAGCGGGTACATAATCCAGGTTATTCATCCATGCACTGCGGATATTGTATTCATCCACCCGGCTGAGGGCATCGGGATTCTTTTGCCGGAAACTGCGGATGCCGTTGAGCACGTAGCTGAGGCGGCTGTAGGGACGGGTTTTGGAGAAATTCAGCACCGAGTCGGTCTGGGCCTTTATTTCAAGCCGCTCCACCAGTATATTCTGTTTATCACCCTGCGCCAGGAAGGTCACCTGGCCCTGCGTTGCCACCGGAAAAATAAATACAAGCAGCCTTATCAGGGTTTTTTTAAATTGCATCTCCACCTATTTAGAATAATACACGGCAAAATATGGAAATATATCTGATAAAAAATATACAGGTAGTCAACGAAGGCAGCATCCGCAGTATGGATGTGCTGGTGAAAAACGGGAAGATTGAAAAACTGGATGGAACTATTGATAGTAACGGTAACGCAACGGTGATTGATGGTACCGGTAAATTCCTGCTGCCGGGTACAATTGATGACCAGGTGCACTTCCGTGAACCAGGCCTTACACACAAAGCCACTATTGCCACCGAAGCAAGGGCGGCGGTTGCAGGCGGTGTAACCAGTTTTATGGAAATGCCAAATACGGTTCCCCCGGCGTACACACTGGAACTACTGGAACAGAAATATACCATTGCCTCACAGCATTCCCTGGCCAACTATTCATTTTTTATCGGCACTTCGAACGAAAATGCAACGCAGGCCCTGGCTGCCAATGACCATAAAAAAGATATCTGCGGCATCAAGATCTTCATGGGTTCTTCCACCGGGAACCTGCTGGTCGATAATCCGCTGACACTTGAAAAAGTTTTTGGTGAAAGTGAGTTACTCATTGCCACCCATTGTGAGGATGAAAAGATCATCCGCCACAACCTTGCGCTGGCAAAGGAAAGCGGGCGGGAACTGACTGCCGCCGACCATCCGGTGATCCGCAATGAAGAGGCCTGTTTTGAGTCGTCGTTTTATGCGGTGCAACTGGCGAAGAAATATAACACGCGGCTGCATATACTTCACATAAGTACAGAAAAGGAACTTCAGTTATTTGGCAATATGTTTCCGTTAAAAGAGAAACGGATTACCGCAGAGGTCTGTGTACACCACTTACATTTTACGGCAGATGATTACGCTGTTCTTGGGAATAAGATCAAATGTAACCCGGCCATCAAGGCCCCTCATCACCGCGAAGCGCTGTGGAAGGCATTGCTCGATGACCGGCTGGATGTGATTGCAACCGATCATGCGCCGCACACAGTGGAAGAAAAAAGTGGACCTTATGAAAAGGCCCATGCAGGTGTACCGCTGGTACAGCATTCGTTACTGCTGATGCTGGATTACTACCGCGAGGGGCGCATCAGCCTGCAGAAGATTGTGGAAAAAATGAGCCATGCCGTGGCGGATTGTTTCCAGGTAAAAGACCGGGGATATATCCGCGAAGGTTACCAGGCCGACCTGGTAATGGTGGACCTGGATGCCAATACCACAATCACCCCTGCTTCCCTCCTGTACAAGTGTGGCTGGAGCCCATTTGAAGGAAAGAAGTTTGGATCCGCCATCACGCATACGTTTGTCAACGGCAACCTGGTCTTTGAGCGGAAAGCGGAAGATGTGAAGCAGGATTTATGGAATCCGGTCTGGAATGAATCCACCATGGGACAACGCCTGCGGTTTGACAGGTAAACGGAACTGATCGCCGGCCGAAGCCGCCGCGGGATCATTCGGGTTCCCGGACTTTAAACAATTAATGGAAGACTATGCAGATTGACGCCATCTCGTTTAACGACATTTCCATTTTCCATGCAGAGGAGGAATTTTCGATCTTCCATAAACTCAATTTCACTAAAACCACCGGAGGCAAGGAATGGCTGCGGTATTTTTTTACCCAGCCGCTGCACGACCTGGACCAGATCCGCGGAACGCAGGATGTGATCCGCGCGCTGATGGGGCATGTGGACCAGTGGCCGGCCGATATCAGCAACGGCACTATCCTGGTGATGGATAAATTCCTGGACTACCCGCTCGATACGATCTCGACCAACCTGAATAATTTCAACAGCCTTTCTTACAAATGGCTGCACAGTGAGGATTATTCGATGGTCAAGTATTCCATGTCGCACTTTGCGGACTTTTTCCGCGGTCTGCGGAAAATTGTGGCTTTGTTCGAAACGGTACAGCTGCCCAACAATATCCGGCTGTATATTGAAAGGATTGCAGGATTGCTGCAGCAGCCGTCGTTGCAGGCCTTGGCGAATACAGCACCCGGGGTAAGATTCAGCATACGCGAAAATCTTTTTTATGCCCAGCTGGCCCGCATCCAGTTCCGCACAAAAATCCTCGAGTTGATCGAGATCTACAGCCGTATTGATGCCTGGTATTCGATGGCCATGGCGGTGAAAAAGTATAACCTGGTATTTCCGGAGTTTGTCGATTCGGATACACCGTTGGTAGATGCAAGAGGTTTGTATCACCTGCTGCTGCCTGACCCGGTGGCCTATGACCTGCAGATGGATCCGCGACATAACTTTTTATTCCTGACCGGCGCCAACATGGCCGGAAAAAGCACCCTGATCAAATCGGTTGGTACCGCGGTATTCCTGGCCCATCTTGGAATGGGCGTGCCGGCTGCCGCCATGCGGCTGACCTTGTTCGACGGACTACTGAGCAACATCAATGTAACGGACAATATAGCGCGGGGCGAAAGTTTCTTTTTTAACGAAGTGCAACGAATCAAGAATACGATTGAAAAAATCAACAACGGTAAAAAATGGCTGGTGCTGATTGATGAATTGTTCAAAGGCACCAATGTGGAAGATGCCATGAAGTGCTCGCTTGCGGTGATCCGCGGTTTTATCAAGATCAGGAATTCTTTATTTATCTTATCGACCCATTTGTATGAGATTGGCAAGGAACTGGAAAACATTCCCAACATTTCGTTTAAATATTTTGAAACAAATGTGGAGAATGACCAGCTTAGTTTCAGTTACCAGCTGAAGGATGGGGTGAGTAATGACCGGATCGGGTACGTGATATTGAAGAGGGAAAAAGTGGTGGAGATGCTGGATAATTTGTAGGGGTGTTGTTGTCATTCCGGAGGGATCTGACGGAATCGTTGTCATCCCAGAGGGATCTGTCCCGGAGCGTTGTCATCCCGGAGGGATCTTGCGGAAGCGTTGTCACCCGGAGGGAGCTGACGGAATCGTTGTCATCCCGGAGGGATCGTTTGGTGGGTTGTGGCAGATTCAAAATATTTAATGAATAGGTTTTATGAAATTATTGTTGTCTTTCTTTTTCGCGATGGTGGCGTATAACTGTTCCGGACAAAGGATCCTTGATGTAACCCACTACAACTTTGACCTGGAGCTGTCCGACCGGTCGGACAGCATCAAGGGCAAGGCGGGGATCAGCTTTACCTGTCTCGCCGATACGCAACGGATCAGCATCGATTTGCGCCAGCCGACAAAAGGTGGCAACGGGTTTACGGTGTCTTCAGTAATCCTCGATAAAAAATCATTGTCGTTCACCCAATCGGACGACAAAGTGATTTTCGACCTGGCCGGTGCCGGAAAAAACGGGGCCGCTCTTATCGTGACCATCTCGTATTCCGGGATACCTGCCGATGGACTGATCATCTCGAAAAACATGTTCGGTAAACGATCGTTCTTCGCTGACAACTGGCCCAACCGCGCCATGCAGTGGATTCCGTGCGTGGATAGTCCGTCCGATAAAGCAGCTGTTGACTTTATTGTAACCGCGCCTGAACATTATAAAGTCATCTCCAACGGACTTATGATCGAAGACCAGCTGATCGGTGGCGGAAAAAGGCGAACGCATTATAAAGAAGAAGTTCCACTGCCAACCAAGATCATGGTAATCGGCCTGGCCGATTTTGCCACTGAACAATCGGGAAAGGTTGGACCGGTGCCAGTAAGCAGCTGGGTGTACGCGGAAAATAAAAAAGACGGCTTCAAGGATTACGCCATTGCAGTGCCGATCCTGCAATGGCTGAAAGATTATATTGGCCAGTTTCCTTACAAGAAACTGGCGCATGTACAGTCAAAGACGATTTATGGCGGAATGGAAAATGCCGGCGCTATTTTTTATGCGGAAAACACCGTGAATGGACTGGCCGATAATGAAGCGCTGATCGCCCATGAAACCGCCCACCAGTATTTTGGCGACATGGTTACCGAGATCAACTTTTCACATGTGTGGCTGAGTGAAGGCTTCGCCTCCTACATGACGCAGCTGTTCCTTGAATCAAAGTACGGTGCTGACAGCCTTGCAAAACGGATGGCAACCGATCGGCAGAGCATCATTTCTTTTTCCAGGCAGAAAAAACTGCCGGTGATCGATACCGTGTCCCAATACATGGCCTTATTGAACACCAATAGCTACCAGAAAGGTTCCTGGATTTTACATATGCTTCGCAGGGAAACGGGCGATTCTGTTTTCCGTCAAACCATCCGCGATTACTACCGAACCTATGCCGGTAAAAATGCATCATCGGCCGACCTCCAGAAAATGTTTGAACAATCCATCAAACATCCAATGGATACGTTCTTCCATCAATGGCTCCGGGTGCCGGGGCAGCCGGACCTTGAAATCAGGTGGAGTTACAACGCAGAATCATCATTGCTGCAGATCACAGTGAAACAACAACAGCCCGACCTGTTCGTGTTCCCGCTCGAGATCGCGATCGAAGCAAAAGACCACACAAAACAGGTTATAAAATTTAACATCAACCAGCCGCGACAAATCTTCCTGCTGCCCTACCCGGCCGAACCACTCGCGATCCACCCGGATCCGAATGTGTCGTTGTTGTACTCGGGCACGGTAATCAGAAAATAACCAACAACAGTTTTTTACATTTTCTTGCCGTGTTTTCCCCTTGGTTTCAGCTCCCCTTTGCATTTGTTTTGGGCTATTGATAACCGGTTAAAACAACAGGTGATGACATGCTCGTAAGAACTTTTGGCAGCGCGGTGTTTGGGGTGGAGGCGATCACCATTACCATTGAAGTAAACTGGATTGAAGGATCGGGTAAGGACCCATTGATTGTTGGCCTGCCCGACAATGCAGTGAAGGAAAGCCTGCAGCGGATTGAAAGCACGTTCAAGACCAATGGCTTCAAGGTTCCGCGGACAAAGGTAGTGGTGAACATGGCACCGGCCGACCTTAAAAAAAGCGGAACCGCATTTGACCTGCCCATTGCGATGGGTATACTCGGTGCGTCTGAACAATTGCAGAACAGTGGACCGTTGGCTGACTATGTAATCATGGGTGAACTGGGACTCAATGGAGAGCTCCGTCCAATCCGTGGTGCATTACCTATCGCCCTGCAGGCAAAGTCAAAAGGATTCCGCGGCCTCATCATTCCGTCTTCCAATGCGCGGGAAGCGGGGATGGTTACCGGTCTCGATGTATATGGTGTTGCCAATATAGGCGAGGTCATCTCTTTTTTTGAAAAAAGCGAACGGGGGTTAACCAAGATCGCTATCAATACGCGCGAACAGTTTTTTTCAGCGCAGTATGACTTTGATATCGACTTCGCTGAAGTGAAAGGACAGGAAAGTATCAAGAGGGCATTGGAGATTGCGGCAGCCGGCGGGCACAATGCAATCCTGATAGGTCCGCCAGGTGCTGGTAAAACCATGCTCGCCAAACGTCTGCCCACCATCCTCCCACCATTGACATTACAGGAGGCACTGGAAACAACCAAGATCCACTCAGTGGCGGGCAAACTGCGGGAGAATGCCACGTTGATTTCCAAAAGGCCATTCCGCTCGCCGCATCATTCAACCAGCAGCGCTGCGTTGGTCGGGGGTGGCGGCATACCGCAACCCGGGGAAATATCGCTGGCTCACAATGGCGTGCTGTTCCTGGACGAGTTGCCCGAATTCCAGCGAAGCGTACTCGAAGTGATGCGTCAACCGATGGAAGAACGAAAGGTGACCATCTCCAGGGCAAGGATGGCAGTTGACTTTCCCGCATCGTTCATGCTGATCGCGTCAATGAACCCATGCCCGTGCGGATTTTATAACCATCCTGAACGGGAATGCACCTGCCCGCCGGGACTTGTTCAACGGTACCTGCACCGGATCTCCGGACCATTGCTCGACCGGATCGACCTGCATGTTGAAGTAACCCCCGTTTCGTTCAATGAATTATCAGTGAGCCACGCGCAGGAAAATTCGGCTACTATCCGCGGGCGCGTGATCCGGGCAAGGGAAATCCAGGCACAGCGATTCCTGACCGATCCGGGTGTTTATGCCAACGCGCAAATGAGCAGCAGGTTACTGAAAAACATCTGCAGCATCAACCAGGCGGGAACCTCGTTGCTGAAAGTGGCGATGCAGCGGCTCAACCTGTCGGCCCGGGCTTATGAACGGATCCTGAAGGTTTCCCGCACCATTGCAGACCTGGCAGCAAGTGCAGAAATCCGGCCGGAACATCTTGCAGAGGCAATCCAGTACCGGAGCCTCGACCGTGAAGGGTGGTCGGGCTAGTCATCATCATATTACTGGCAGCGAAAGGGATAGCAGGCTTTTCAAACGAATAACGCACGGGGCATTGCCTGATGGCGGATTCTTTTCACCAGCCTACGAACGAATGTTTCGCGGGTTGGCGGATTCTTTTCGACAGGCGACGAACGAGTGCTTCGCAGGCTGGCGGATTTTTTCGAACGCTCTA
>SDZZ01000753.1 GCA_004173255.1 Chitinophagaceae bacterium
GCGTCATTCATCGGGAAATCCGCGGCATTTCCCGGGATGCCGGCCCACCAGATCTGAGGGGCACCATCGGTCTCCTGTTTGGCTACCGCATCCATTGCCGCCATCGCTGCTCCTGCCTGATTTCTAAGCTCCTGCATTTTTGCGGAATCATTGGTCCATACCATCAGGTTGAAGTGTGCTTTGACAGGCATCCGCTGACTGGCGATCGCCTCGTTTAAAAAGTCAGCCGTTGCTTGCGCTGCAATGGCATTCTCCCTGCTATAAGCAGAAAGGGACTGTAGCCGCAGCCTCTTACGCTCCAAAGATTTCAGGGCCTGTTGGCTGTCTCCGATAAAAAGGTACTGGTTGTACATGTGGTTACAATCCAGCAGCATTCCCAGATTAGAGGCAAAACCTATGCTGAACCTGGTTTTGTCAGTGCTGTACTTGTCATAAGTGATGCGGCTTCCGCAAAGTGAAGGCAGCTGGTCAAGCTCTGATAAACCAAATATCTGAAGCCGGTCATCCCCGATTCGGATACCATCTTTCAGGTGCACATCCCGGATTAACGGCAATGCATCAGGCTGCTGCAAAAAGCAGTACTGCTCAATGATCCCCGCTGCGCCAGTAGTTCCGGTGAGCTCATCATCATGGATCCGGGTCAGACCAATCAGCCCGCTGTCAGAAAGGATTTGCACAAAAGCACCAGCCTTTTCCTGAAAATCCATCAGCAGTCTTTCATCCAGTACATGACTTGGAACGATCGCTTTTCGCATCAGCGTGGAATAGCCGCTGGAAGCATCTCTGCGGCCCAGCGCTTTTCTGGTCAGCATAAGGTAACACCGGTGTTTTAAAAATTCCCGGCCTTCAAAGGCCTGCTCTGCCTTCCGGGTTAAAAAGCTGGCCTCCGCCGCAGAATTACCCTGATGAGCCGAACGAATAAAATAATCCTGCTTATGGACTATAGTGTGCGCAGGCAAAATCCGTAAAGCTTTCAGCCAGCTGTGGTGCAGTGCGTCATAGTCAGCTGCTGAGGCACTGAAAATATCCATATGTGCTACCCGGAAAGCGATTGTCAGGTCACCCTGACCAGAAACCATACAATCATTCTGCACCCGGTAGACCGGAAGTATTTTTTCAATATCGATCATAACGGGACTGTTTAAGGATGATAAAAACTTTTCTTGAGGAGAAGCGCAAACAGACCGGTAGTGAGCGGCGGGCATTTCTTTTCAGCAGCCCATACTGACCATACTTATCACTCAGGCGGAAGACTGTGATGAAAAGTACAGCGCCCAGTCCCCCGGTCAGCGGGATCAGCACATAGGGGCTCAGCCCGCAGAGATAGCCGGCGGCAAAGAGCAATAGCAGCGCAACCAGACCAAGACCTAAAAACCCGATATACTGCGCTTTCAGCCCGCGAAATTCCAGCGGTCTTCCGATGCCCTTATTGATGGAATAAACCGTACTCATATGCCAAAGAAAGACTG
>SDZZ01000232.1 GCA_004173255.1 Chitinophagaceae bacterium
TTTTTGCGGTGCACTGACCGGATCAATGGCCGTTCAACCAGCCGGTAAACAAAGATGGAAAGCAGGCTGATTGCGGCGATCAGGACCAGGACATATATATGGCGGACAACCGGGTTGTCCCCCGCCACTGAAATAAACCGCATGGCGGCCGCAAGCAGTGGCAGGTGAATGAGGTACAGTGAATAAGACGCATCACCCAGTTCACGGAAAACACGGTTGACTTTTATAGGTTGATGGCTTTCCATCCGCGCCAGCCCGGCAATGATGAGCACCGATGGCAGCCCGAAACAAAACACCCTTGTAAGGGCACCATCGGACAGTCGCATACCATCATTGGACGCCACACCGGCAGCAATAAAAAGCAGGATGCCGGAAATTAATAGCGGCCGCGAAGCAGGGCTGGGAATACGCTGGAAAAATACCGCTACAAGTACCCCCAGGAAAAATTCAATGTTCATCGGGGTGGTCAGTAGTTCGTGCCAGGGACCGCCGGTGCTACTGCCAGGTATGGCCACTGCATAAACCAGAAGGAATACGAGGTAAGCCACGGTAAGGGCGAACAGCACCTGACGGTTCTTTATAAAAAATGCCGTACAGAAAAGCAGATAGAAAAAAAGTTCATTGGTAAGTGACCAGCTGACGCCATTCAGCATCTGGTGACCGGGAAGCAGCAGATAGGTAGAAAGGATATTGGAAGGGGAAAGGGAATAACCTGACTGGCCAAACTGCGGTAATACAATCTGCAACAGCAGCAGTCCTGTGATTACAAACCAGTAGATAGGATAAATGCGGATGAACCGTTTCCTGAGGAAGGCAGTGATATTGCTGGTGCGGCCCGTGGTTTTTAACCCGGTATAGGCAATGATAAATCCGCTGAGTGTGAAAAAAATATCAACGCCTGATCCGCCGAATGCAAAAAAGTTTCCAAGAAAGGCGGTGCCACTGCGCGCAAAGAGTCCGCCGGCGTGGAACAGCACCACCAGCATACACGCCACGCCCCTTAGCAACTGGATCGATTGTAGAGTCTTCTGTTCTGTCTTCAAGGAAAAAGCTTAATGGCCTTTGATGGTTTCTGCGGTATAACGCAGGAAATATTTCACAAACCTTCCGGCGTTGCGGGTATGCCAGGAGTTACCGATGATGGAATAATAAAAGGCTTTGCGGAAGCGTCCGAGCCAGGGGCGCACCGTCGGCTCATTGCGGTATCGGTGCATGATGGACTCGAGGTCACTGATCTGTTTACCGATATTGGTATTCATACTACCAACCACCAGCCGGTACCTGATCAGTGGCTCGTCTACCTTTGTAACTTTTGCCCTGAATGAAATGCGGATCCACATGTCGAGATCTGCCGCCACACTCAGCGACGGATCAAACAGCCCTGCATCAATGATCGTTTGCCGGCGAACCAGCACGCTGGATGGGCTTGGTACCGGTGGTTGGGCAAATACAAAAAGCTCTTCACTGAAACGGGCAGGATCGGCACCCCTGAATATTTTCACGGGCTTCAACTGTTCATCCGTTACTTCGGCCTGCGAATAAACAAAATCAGCATGCTCATTGACGAGTGCCTGCAGTTTTTTTTCAATGTTCAGCGGATACATCCAGTCATCCGCATCCAGTACGGCAATATATTCGCCCGTAGCCAATGCGATCCCTTTGTTCCTTGCAGCAGACACCCCGGCATTGGGTTGTTTTACCAGGCGGATCCTGGCCGCCTGCTCCATGGCATTGATCCGCTGCACCGAATCGTCGGTTGAGCCATCATCGACTACTATAATTTCGATATAGGGATAAGTCTGGCCCAGGACCGACTGCAGCGTTTCCTCAATAAAGCGGCCGCAGTTATAACAGGGGATGACGACACTTACCAGTGTTGTTATTTCTTGCGGCATATATGGTATTGCACATGCGCCATATTGAGATCGGCTGCATTGAAGGTGTATTCACCTACAGATGGATAAAAATCGGACCCGTAGAAAATATTATGCGCGGTATCTGCCACTGTTTTCGGGGCGCGCAGCATCACCTGCCAGTAGCGGAAGTTGATCAGCCCCTTTAATCCCAGTTTGTCCTTCCGGAAAGAGGGAAGGTAGGGCGCCACCCCGTAGGAGGGCTTCACATGCTGGCCTGCAGAAAGTTCTATTTCAAAATGTTGTTGTAATAACTCCTGCAGTTCGGCCGGATCAAACTCGTACACGTGGAAGGGATTTTCCGGTTTTCCTTTTGACGGGTTGGTGACCAGCGCGTTTGGCGTGGATATTACCAGGTGCCCGCCGGGTTTGAGCACGCGGCAGATTTCCGAAAGGAATTTTTTATAATCAGGTATATGTTCAATCGTTTCGAAGGAAACGACCATATCAAATTTGTTGTCTTCATAATCCATGGCTGTGCCATCCTGGTAATGGCAGGTCCAGTTGCTGCGGCCAAGCTGGCCCAGCCTCGATGAACACATGGTGATGGCCTCCTCAGCAACATCGGCTGCAAATACATGACTGGCACCATTTTCAAGCAACAGTTGCGAGCCGAAACCTGTGCCGCAGGCGATATCCAGCACCACCTTGCCTCGTACCCGGTCCCTGATAAAACTATATCGTGAAAGATGTTCTTCTTTCCATGGCGAACCCAGTGCTTCAACTTCTACCCGTTCAACGGACATAAATGGTTTTTTAAGTATTGGTCTTATTAATAACTATCCAGTTTTTGCGGTAAATATGTTCATAGCCCGCCGGCGAATTGGTCCACACCGAGGGGGCAATTATTGTTTTACCGTCATCCTGGTTCAGCCACGTAGCCCACCACGCAAAACTGCTGTTTGCAATAATAAAATTGCGGCAGGCTGCCATCAGCCTTAAGTGATCCTGGTCCTTCCGCCCGGCAAATTCCGGTCCCACAAATGTGCTGTTGCCAAGAAAATCCATATTGGCCCTGCACCATTCAATATCATCCGAAAAAACATAAAACTTAGGATCTGGCACCATCGCCCTGATTTGTGCCGCCGCTTTCCGGTAATAATCCTCCCCCAGGAATCCATGAACCGGGTTGGTAAGGAAATCCCCCCGGCGAACGTGGACGCATATACTGTTATTGTCCCGGATCTCCCGGAGTAATAACGAAATTGCGGGCGAAGGGGATTCGCGGAATGTAAATTCCTGCCGGAGTTCCGCTTCAATATGGTCAAAATAAAGCGGCGACTGCCAATACCCCTGTAACAGTACATTATCCGGCGACTGCGCCGCGCTGGCCGAAAACCGGGTATAGTCGTCGATCACGTAGGATTTTTTGGGGCCAAGCACGCGCGTAAGCACTGCGTCGGCGATGCGGATAGGAATCCTGCGCTGTAACCGCACCACTTCCCGCCTGGTGGCCATCACCGGCGTGATGGAAAAAATATCCAATGCATACTGCCGTGGTGTGATGGACGGGTCGGCTGCGCCGGTGTAGCCGGAGAGATCCAGTTTAAGTTCAGTGCCATGACGCATCGACAGGGCTTTGCCGAATGCATACTGGAACATCTGGTTGCCCAGCCCGCCGATCAGCCGTACTATGATCATAGATCAGTGTTTTTTCAGCAACAGTTGGTCCGGCTTATACTGCCCTGTTGTCAATAAAAATGGTATTGAGGTGGGTCTCGGCATATACCGAGTAGTCGTTCTCACGGAATTTGTCAAAGATGCCCTGCAGTTTTACCCCCTTGTTTTCGAGCGAAAAGGTGATGGTTTCCACGCAGAAACACAACGGGCGGTTCTTTGAAAAATCGATCGATTCAACAATTTCCTGGTTCCACCCTTCCACATCGATCGAAACCAGGTGGATCGGTGATTTGAAGTTGTCCCGGATAATATTATTGATATTCTTCAGGGGCGTTTTTAGGACCTCCTTGATTTTGTATTCGGTGGTCCGGTCGAGTGTTTCCGCTTCTTCCTTTGAAAAGGTGCTCAGCGTATGGATGTTCATGGAATAGAAATCGGCCATCCCTTCTTCACCCATGCTTACGCCGGCATTGATGCAGATATCACGGGGTCGTTTGCTGCGTATCATGGAACACAGTGCAGGATTGGGTTCCACACATACACCCGAACCGCCTGCCCGGTAAAACAGGTAGGTGTTGCTGCCAATGGTCGGGTGGTTGGTGCCGATGTCGAGGTAGGTGATATTGTTCAGCTTCCTGCTGAAAAATAAATGCTGCAGGATTTTATCTTCCCCGGCCTGCGAAAAGGTGGGGGTAAAACGGAAAAGTTTGAACAGGACCCTGTCGAAAAAACTCATAGACTTGGTTATTGGTTATGGTGAATCAGTTAGCTGGTTTTTTAAACCAGAAACAACCGCAGCCATTATTCTGCAATGCCACAAGCGAAGCGTCCGCCTGCATGATCATTCCTTTTGAAGCTGCGTTATCGGGAATAAGTGAAAAATCTTCCAGTGTAAGGCCATCGAACAGTTGCATCACCTGTTCATACGAATAGATGCGCTGGCCGTTGAACATGATCCGTGGCCGGCCAACGGGCATCACCATCAGCAGGCTGCCCGAGGGGGCGAGCACCCTCTTGAGTTCCGAGGCGGCTTTGCGGTCGCCCGATGGATCAATCGGATCGCCATACCTGCCCAGTCCAACGTGTTCAATGGTATGCATGCACGACAGGGAGCTGACCGAACCGGATCCGAACGAAAGGGCACAAAGGTCAGCATGTTCCGACTGAAGATCGGGCAGGTTCAGGAACGCGGGCCGGTAGTCATAAAACCGGGTGGGGATGAAGGCTGATAGCTGGGTACAGAAATGAAGGGTGGAACTGATATCGACATGGAAGGCCGGGTTTACCTTCTTTACGATCCTTGCCGCCCACGCGGGATGATAGATATAATGCGAATCAAACTTTGTAGATGCGGTATTCTCATTGGTGATTGGCCAGATATCGAGCCAGGAAAGCTTTTGCCCTGCTGGCTGCATTTTCCGGAACCGGTAAAATTCAGCGATAAAGCGCGGATGCACCAGGGCTTTGGTAACGAAATTATAGCCGAACCGTAAAAACTTTCTCATTGGATTGCTACTTTACAACCGGGGTTACAGCCACCGGTGATTTTTTTTCAAGTAAACGATGGACGATCAGGAATAGTGTGGCACCCGTTACCGCATAAATAATGATGGAGGCAACTGCCGCACCTTCCATGAGGTAATACCTGATCAGGAAATAATAAGTGACAAAGCTCAATACCATGGAGCCCACCGAGGTATACACCAGGATCCGTTTTGCCCGGTAGTACCATAACACCGGGTACAGGAACGTACAGCAGGCCCAGAACAGGTTACCAACCAGCAGCAGGCAGAATGCGTTGAATCCCGCGAGGTAGGTGGGGTTCATCAGGTAATGGTAGGCTACAAACCCGACCATGAATACCAGCAGTCCCGCCCCCGCCATGGCCAGTATATACCGTGACAGCAGCCGTTTTACTTCCCTGAAATTATCACCATTTCCATTGGTGAAATGGCGGTACAGGTTAGGAGTGATATAACCTACCATGGCAGATGAAAAAATAAATACCACGGAGGAAAGGGTGAAGGCGATATTGTAAATACCCGTGATGCTGTTATCACCCGATATGTATTTGATAAAAAACTTGTCGGCCGATCCCATCAGGAAAATCCCCAGTGTATTGATAAGGATCGAGATGCCGAAGGGTATTTCATGACGGATTACCTTCCAGTCAAATTTTCCCCACAGTTTCATCCTTACAAAAAAATACCAGGCCGCATATCCGGCAAACACCAGTGGGGCAAGGGTCATCGATATGATCCTTGCCACGTAATCGAGCCGGAAAAAATAAAGCAGTGCAATGGCCGTCAGTACTTCAACAGCAGCGCGTGATACATTGAGGATGAAAAACCGGACGGGCTCTTCGCGCAGGCGGAGGAAGTTATTGAGCTGCTCGTAAAAAAAATTCAGGAAGGTGAGAAACGGCAGCAGCAAAATATAGTAAGGCTGGAAGCCAAAGTTGTCGTGCAACGGCCGGTAGAAGATGGCGATCAGCAGCATCGCCAGCAGTGTGCTGCCGGCCACGTAACCGAACAGGGAAGTGAACAACTTCCGGTAGGCCTGTTTATCCTCCTTGAAAAATTCCGCGTTGAGGGTAACGTTGGTACTGAAAAGGATAAGTCCGTTGAGCAGCAGGATCGAGTTGCTGATCAGTGCCAGGATCCCGAACCCGGCCGCGGAAATAAAGTAGGTAAAGACCGGAAGGAAAATAAACGAAATGCCCCTTGAGCAAACGGAGCCAAGGGTGTAGAGGCCAACCGTCTGGAATGACTTCGACCTGATCCGTTGCAAAATAATTTTCCTGACCAATTTAACGGAGTGGGTCGTTCTTCGATTGGGCAACTACCTGCTTGAGGTATTTACCGTATCCGCTCTTGATGTAGAGATCAGCTATCTGATCCAGCTGCGTTTCCGTGATGAACTTCTTGCGGAAGGCAACTTCCTCGATGCAGCCGATCTTGGTACCCTGTCTTTTTTCAATCACGCGGACAAATTCGCTCGCATCACTGAGGGAATCAAAGGTGCCGGTATCCAGCCAGGCGGTACCGCGGTCCAGCACCGAAACGTTCAGCTTTTTATTCTCCAGGTAAACCTTGTTCACATCGGTGATTTCATATTCACCCCTTACGGATGGTTGAAGGTCACGGGCAATCTGTACCACCGAATTATCATAGAAATATAATCCCGGTACTGCATAATTTGATTTCGGTACAGCTGGTTTCTCCTCGATAGAGATGGCTTTCATTTGCCGGTCAAATTCAACCACCCCGTAACGTTCCGGGTCAGAAACCTGGTAGGCAAAAACATAACCTCCTTCAATATTGCTCAGTTGTTCCAGCTGGCTGCCAAGGCCGGTACCGTAAAAAATATTATCACCGAGGACCAGCGCCACTTTATCGCTGCCGATAAAACCTGCCCCCAGTACAAAAGCCTGGGCCAGGCCATTGGGCACTTCCTGGA
>SDZZ01000233.1 GCA_004173255.1 Chitinophagaceae bacterium
TAATTCATCTAAAAAATCATTATGAAGAAAATCGGCGTATTGCATGGTAAGGAACGGTCGTTCCCGGAAGCTTTCGTGGCCAGGGTAAATAGTAAAAATATACCGGGCATAGTCGCCGAACCTGTGCACATCAGCAAAGCAACACAGGGTGAACCGAGTGGTTACTCAGTAATCATCGACCGCATTTCGCAGGATGTACCGTTCTACCGCACCTGGCTCAAAAATGCGGCCGTAACAGGGACTGCCGTTATCAACAACCCCTTCTGGTGGAGTGCCGACGATAAATATTTCAATAACTGCCTCATGACGCAGATCGGTGTGCCGGTTCCCAAAACCGCCATCATCCCTTCACGCGAACTGCCCAACGATACGTCGGATGAATCATTTGCCAACCTGGCTTACCCGATGGACTGGGAATCGATCTTCGGGTACGTTGGTTTCCCGGCCTACATGAAACCATTTGAAGGCGGTGGCTGGAAAAATGTATACCGCCTGGCCGACAAGGAAGACTTTTTCCATAAACACAGTGAAACCGGACAACTGGTCATGCTGCTGCAGGAAGAAATCGTTTTTGAAGAATACTACCGTTGTTACTGCATCGGTGGGCAACACGTACGCATTATGCCCTACGAACCACGTAACCCGCACCACCTGCGGTATGTGGCCGACTTTGCCCCAACTCCGGAAAAGCTTCAGGAAATGACTGACATCGTTCTTAAGATCAACAAATACCTTGGGTACGATTTTAATACAGTTGAACTTGCATTAAGGAATGGGGTACCCTATGCGATCGATTTCTGTAACCCAGCGCCAGATGCCGAACGAACCAGTGTTGGTGAAGAGAATTTTGAATGGGTAGTGGAAACTGCCGCCAACTATGCCATTGAAAAAGCGCTGGCCAACGACGGGCATTCCGACAACCTCACCTGGGGTGAATATGTAAAAAGAAGCAGCACCAAATCACCGCTGAGCTAGATAAACACCGGCCGCAAAAACGAACTACCAGATATGATCCTCAATTATAAAAGTTTTACCCTCGGTGTGGAAGAAGAGTACATGGTGCTTGACCCTGTTACACAGGAACTCAAAAGCCATGAACAACAGATCGTGCACGAAGGACAGAAAGTGATCAAGGATAAAGTGAAAGCCGAAATGCACCAGGCAGTCGTGGAGGTTGGTACCGACATCTGCGCCGATGTGGATGAAGCATTCACCGATGTGTCCACCCTGCGCAAAACCATTTCCGGTATTGCCGGCGGGCTGGGTCTGGCCATGGGCGCGGCGGGCACTCACCCGTTCAGTCACTGGGAAAGCCAGCTGATCACCGATCATATCCGGTACAATGAAATTGTAAATGAACTGCAGGAAGCCGCGCGCAGTAACCTCATTTTTGGCCTTCACGTACACGTAGGTATGGAGAGCCGCGAAATGGCTAACCATATTGCCAACTCCACCCGTTACTTCCTGCCGCACGTATTTGCACTGAGCACCAACTCCCCTTTCTGGGAAGGAAGGCAAACCGGTTACAAATCGTTCCGGACAAAAGTGTTCGATAAATTTCCCCGTACCGGTATACCCGACGCATTTGAAAGTATTGAAGCATACGACAACTATGTGAAGATGCTGATCAAAACGAATTGTATCGACAATGCCAAGAAGATCTGGTGGGACCTTCGGGTACACCCCTTCTTCAATACAGTTGAATTCCGCATCTGTGATATTCCGCTGACAGTTGATGAAACCATCACCATTGCGGCTTTGTTCCAGGCAATCTGCGCGCGTATTTATATGCTGCGCCACAAAAACCTCAACTTCATCCAGTACTCCCGCGCACTGCTGAATGAAAACAAATGGCGGGCGAGCCGCTACGGAGTCGATGGATACCTGATCGACTTCGGCAAGGAGGAAGAAGTGAACACGCGCGCACTGATTTACGAACTGCTCGATTTTCTCGATCCCGTACTCGATCACCTGGGCAGCCGGCACCGGGTACAACATGTTCACAAAATCCTGGAGCAGGGAACGGGGGCCGATCGCCAGCTGGCTGTTTATAATGAAACAAAAAGCCTGACCTCGGTAGTAGAATATATCCGCGGCCAGTACCTGGCTGGATTGTAACCGATCCGTTATTTTTGCGCCATGAGAAAATTTGCACGGCTGCTTCCGCTCGTTCTGTTGTTCGCTTGCAGCACTCCCCGAAAAGCTGACCTGCTGGTATACAATGCGACCATCTATACCATGGATTCTGCCTTCAGCACATCGGAAGCAATGGTAGTGCAGGACGGCAAAATACTGGCAACAGGAAAAGCAGATGAACTCCGGAAAAAGTACAAGACAAAAGAAACGCTTGATGCCCGCGGCAAATTTATTTATCCCGGGTTGATCGACGCGCACGCCCACTTTTTCGGATATGCCAACAGCCTGAGGAATGCCGACCTGGTGGGCACTACCAGCTGGGAAGAAATACTGACACGCCTGCAGGAGTTTGCCAAAACACATCCGGACGGATGGCTGCTCGGACGCGGCTGGGATCAGAACGACTGGCCGGGCAAACAATACCCTGATAATAAGAAACTGGAAGAACTCTTTCCCGGAAGGCCGGTCCTGCTTACGCGGATCGACGGACATGCGGCTATTGCCAGCAAAACCGCGCTGGACCTTGCGGGAGTAAGGGCAGGGGATAAAATTGAAGGCGGTGAAATAGACCTGCTGGAGCAGGGAATTGGTTCGGCTGAAACCGGACCGAAGATGCTAAGCGGGCTACTGGTGGATAATGCAGTTGACCTGGTCTCGGCAAAAATTCCTGATGCATCGAAAGACGAGATGGTGCGGTCCATTGCACAGGCTGAACAAAATTGTTTTGCGGTCGGACTCACCAGCATCGACGATTGCGGTCTCTCCGTCTCGGACGTTGGTGCCATCCGCGAGCTGCAGGATGCGGGTAAATTAAAAATGCGGCTCTATGTGATGCTGAGTGATAATCCGCAAAGCATCGACTACATGGAACAAAAAGGGATCCTGCAAACGGATCGTCTCACCGTTCGTGGAATTAAACTGTATGGCGACGGCGCGCTTGGTTCGCGTGGTGCCTGCCTGCTGCAACCATACAATGATAAACCCGGATACCTGGGGTTCCTGTTGAACCGGCCTGAACATTTCGATTCTGCCGCCGCACGGATCATCAAGGCAGGTTACCAGATGTGCACGCACGCTATCGGTGACAGTGGCAATCGTACCATCCTGAATATTTACGGTAAATACCTTAAAGGTAAAAATGACCTGCGGTGGAGGATTGAACACGCGCAGGTGATCAACCAGGCAGACTTCAACCTCTTTGGCCTCCATTCAATTGTGCCTTCGGTACAGCCGACCCACGCTACGTCGGATATGTACTGGGCCGAAACACGACTGGGTGCAGGGCGTGTAAAAGGAGCTTATGCGTATAAACAATTGCTTGGCCAGAATGGCTGGATCCCGCTGGGGACGGACTTTCCGGTAGAAGATATTTCACCATTCAAAACATTTTATGCGGCCGTGGTGCGCAAGGATGCAAGTGGTTTCCCGGATGGCGGATACCAGATGTCAAATGCACTTACCCGCGAAGAAGCGTTGAAGGGCATGACCATCTGGGCCGCCCGTGCGAATTTTGAGGAGAACGTAAAGGGAAGTCTTGAACCTGGCAAGTTCGCCGACTTTATCATCCTTGATAAAGACCTGATGAAGACACCGGAAAAAGAATTACTCCAGACCCAGGTTTGGATGACCTGGTCCAACGGAGAGAAAGTTTTTGAACGGAAATAGATTGTCACCCGGAAGCGAAGCGTTGTCACCCCGTAGGGGTCCAAAGCGCAGCGTTGTCATCCTGGAAGGAAAACCCAATTAACCCGTGAGTCATGGCAACAGTGAAGAATAAATTTACCCCCCAGCAGGAAGCAATCATCGCGTCAACCGGAAACATCCGCATCAATGCAGTGGCAGGTTCGGGAAAAACCACCACCCTCATTGAGTACGCCGCCTCCCGCCCCGCAGGATCAAGAATCCTCTATCTCGCATTTAATAAATCGGTCAAACTCGAAGCCATCCGAAGGTTCAGCGAAAGGGGCCTCAGCAACGTCACTGTAGAAACGGCCCACTCACTGGCCTACCGCTACGTGATGCCGCGGTCAAATTTCCGGGTAAAACCTTCGGGATATAAAACCCACGAAATAGCCGCCCTGCTTCAGTTTCCAGCCATCGGTGAAAAACACGGTGAATACATAATTGCCAACCACATCAATAAATTCATCACCTATTTCTGTAACAGCGACAAAATGAAAGTGCAGGAGCTGAATTATACAGACACCATAAATGATGAGCAGGCTGCAAATTTTGTAAGGTCATTTTACCAGGTAATTGAAGATGGCACCCGGCAGATGCTTGCAAAAATGAACCGGGGTGAAATTGAAATTACACACGACTTCTACCTGAAACGCTTCCAGCTGATGAACCCGCAGTTGCCATACGACTATATCCTGTTCGATGAAGCCCAGGACGCATCTGCTACCATGCTCGCCATTTTTACCGCACAAAACGCAATCAAAGTAATGGTCGGCGATATGCACCAGCAGATCTACGGCTGGAGGTTTGCCGAAAATGCGTTGCAGAAAATTGAGCTTCCCCAGCTTGAACTTTCCACCAGCTTCCGCTTTCCCCAGGCCATTGCCGACCTTAGCATGGAACTGCTTGAATGGAAATCGTATCTCGGCAAGTTTGATCCGGTGGAAATAACCGGTACAGGAAAAACCACGACCCTTAAATCCAAAGCAACGATAGCCAGGACCAACCTCGGCCTGCTGCTCAACGCCATCAATTTTATGGCTGATAATCCCAAAGTAAAAAAAATTTACTTCGAAGGGAATATCAGTTCGTACACGTACGCCGACGATGGTACTTCGCTGTACGACGTGCTGAATTTGTACAATGACAAACCGGATATGATCCGCGACCAGATGATAAAAACCATGAAGGATATTGATGAACTGGAAGAATACATCGAGAAAACGGAGGATGTGCAGTTGTCGATCATGCTGGAGATCGTGAAAGAATATGAAAACGAAATTTATGATATCCTGAAAGATCTCAAAAACCGGCACGTGGACGAAAAAAACCGCGCCTCGGCCGAAATGATCTTTTCAACTGTACACCGAGCCAAGGGAATGGAATATGATGTGGTGCATCTTGTCAGTGATTTTATCACCGAATCAAAACTGGAAAAAATTAAAGAGGAAGAGGAGAAACCCGATTTTAAAAAACTGAATGAAGAAATCAACCTGCTCTACGTGGCAGTAACGCGCGCAAAAAACAAAATATTCATTCCTGAAAACCTGCTGCCGCGCAAGTTCCCTCCGTCGCCCCATATTGAACCGGTAAAAGCCAAAAAAGACCTGGCCTACGAAAAACCAGAAACCGGCAAAAGCGGTTACCAGCGGCCGGCAAAGGTTGCTGCAAAAACGAAAACAGGGTCAGGGCACCAATGGCAGACCGGTGTTAAAAAACCCCAGCCCACTAACCGGGGCTTCTCCCCTGCCCAGCGAAAGGAATCGAAGGATTCGTACCAGCCCTGGACACCTGATCTTGACCTCGAACTGCGCGATCTTTACCAGATGGACATGCAGGTCGGCGATATCGCCACCCATTTTGGCCGCACCCGTGGCGCAATCTTATCGAGGCTGAAAAAGTTTAATTTCTTCGAAGATTAAGCAAGCAAACCGGTGGACATATTGTGAATCAAGCCTTTAAGCCATTTATTCTTTTTGGCTTAAATTTGCGGCATGTTTAGTAGCGAAAAACGAACCGTTCGCCTCGCAATTCTCGACCTCTATGAAGGACATGCCAACCAGGGCATGCGATGCATCCGCCAGATCATCAGCGGATGGGCGAAAGAAACCGGCATCACCGTAGAGACCACCGAATTTGATGTGCGCCTGAAGAACGAATTACCCGATACTTCTTTTGATATTTATATTTCCACCGGAGGTCCCGGTGACCCACTTTCCACGCGTTTCGACGACTGGGATATCAGCTGGTGCAAATGGGTGGATGAAATGATGCGCTGGAATGCAAATCCATCCAACGCCGAAAAGAAATACATCTTTTTCATCTGTCATTCCTACCAGCTCGCAAGCCGTTACTTCAATACCGGCCTGGTGTATAAAAGACGTTCCACGTCTTTTGGCGTGATGCCCATCCATATGCTCGAAGAGGGAAAACAGGAACCAGTCTTCAACGGCCTCGACGATCCGTTTTATGCAGTGGACAGCCGCGATTACCAGGTGATCCAGCCCAATCACCATATCATCCGTGAAATGGGTGGTGCGCTGCTGTGTATCGAAAAGGACCGGCCGCATGTGCCGTACGAACGCGCTGCAATGGCGATGCGTTTTAACGCCTATATGATCGGTACACAGTTCCATCCCGAAGCCGATGCAATGGGTATGACCAAACACCTGCAAACCGAAGAGCGTCGCAAGGTAGTGATTGAAAATTTTGGCGAAGAAAAACTCAACAGCATGATCGAACAGCTGGAAGACCCCGACAAAATCCGGTGGACTTACAGCCATATACTTCCCAACTTCCTGAACCAGGCGGTGGGACTGCTGGTGGAAGATCTCGTAACCATGTAAGGAGTTTTGGCTGCTAATCCCCTATGCTGTAACTTAAACCCAGTTTAAACATCCTGCAATGGTTCCAGCAATCCGTGATTCATTCAATACTGCTTTCACCACCGAAAAATACCAGGCTTTCATAGAAGAGCTTTCTTCCGTACATCCCGGCGCACTGGAGTTCCGGGTGGCCGAAACGCCGGTGTTCGTTCCGAAATATTTCACCAATATGATGCTCGATGCCTGCGAAAGCATTGTTGACATTATAGCGGACCCGAAATTCAAGGAACTCACGAAGAACGCCATCCCGCCCGGGTTGCAGGTCCCCAATGAAAACAGC